>CALZAP010000321.1 GCA_945614335.1 uncultured Prevotella sp. | reverse complement strand
GCTTCACCACCTTCTCCACATTCATGAACGAGAACTACCTGCTTGGCAAGGACCATCTGCTGATGCTTGCCATATACACACTGGCAAGCCTTGTTCTTGGTATGGCTGCACTTGTTTTGGGATACAAGATTGCAGAGGCGTTATAAATCAAAAAAAAGGAAACAATAAAGCTGAGTGATTACTATCAAGACCACCGAAAGTATTTCCACACGTCGGTTTATGGCCACAGCCGCCATCATGTCGGCAGTAGACAGGGGCCTGTCGTTTTCGCCTATGTACGGTTTATAAAAAGTCTCGCCAAAATACTTATGCGGTCCGCCGAAACGGCATCCGAGTATTCCTGCAAGCGCAGCCTCTGGCCATCCGCTGTTTGGGCTGGCATGACGCGAGCCATGCCTCACGACAAAGGACAAGAGTCTTGGACGTCGGGCCACAAGAATCATAAGGAGAGCCGTAAGACGGGCAGGAACATAGTTGGCCACATCGTCAACACGAGCGGCCACTGTGCCGAAACGCAGGTAACGTGGACTGTGATAAGCTATCATGGAGTCGAGTGTGTTTATCATCTTGTAGCCCATCATGGCTGGCAAGCCTCCCACCGAAAACCAGAACAATGGTGCCACGACACCGTCGCTGAGATTTTCGGCGAGTGTCTCCAAGGCCGCCTTACGAACTTCTTCGTGCGACAGTTCTGATGTGTCGCGACCTACTATGCGTGCCACTTGCCGTCGCCCGTCGTCGAGCGACCTGTCAAGGGCAAGAAACACATCGCGCACCTCCTTTGCAAGGGTGGTACCGGCAAGACAGTAAAACACCATAACCGCCTCTACCGCCAACGCCACTATCGTGCCCGCCTCCTTTGCCATAGCAAGCAAAGCCCACGTAGCCGCGACAGTAATCAAGATAAGAGATATCGCGAGCAGTCCGCCCTTAAGCCTACGCCATGCCCCATGGTTCAGTTTACGTTCTCCATAGGATATGAGCCGCCCAAACAATACTACGGGATGGGGCAGCCGTGGCGGATCGCCAAATAGAAGGTCCAGAATCCAACCTATTAATAAACTTATACTGTTCATGCGGGAAAAATGAGGAATGAGGAGTGAGGAGTGAGGAGTGAGGAGTGATATAGAGTGAATCTGAAATCACAAACTACCCTTCAATTCATTTCTCACTCCTCTCTCCTCTCTCCTCTCTCCTCATTCTTCACTCTTCATTTCTCTCCTCACATTTAAAACACCTTTATCTCATAATTGCTCATAAACAGGGCACCGGGGAGCAGGTGGTTCATCAAGTATTTGTCTTTGAACTCGCCGGAATATTCCGCCCAGTCGTGAACACCAAACCATGGCTCAATGCATACGAAAGGAGCGTTCTTGCCGTATGGACTCCAAATGCCCACACATGGAGCGTCGAACGAAAGACCTATCTGAGGACGGCCGTCGGCATCGAGAAGCACGGCCAGACCCACCTGCGACTTGTCGAGTATCACGGCATCATCGGCAAACGACTCTTCCGTGAAGGGCCATACATGTTTTGTGGTCTTCACCTCATATCGTTCCGGCTTTATGCAACCCTCGGTGTTGCCGATGATGCGGGTCAACGGCTCTTCGTTGTCGAAGAGTATGGCTCCCTGCATCTTGTCACCCTCAGCCACACCAGGAAGGTTAAACGCCGGATGACCACCTATTTGGAAGTGCATCTCCTCCTTGCCCAGGTTCTTCACCGACCAAATCACGTTTATCGTGTCGTCGCTCAGGACGTAAGTCACGTTAAGGCCGAACTCATAGGGATAGACCTTAAGCGTCTCCTCGCTCGATGTCAGTTCGTATGTCACGCTGGTGTCACTCTTTTCCACCACCTCAAAGTCCATGTCGCGGGCAAATCCGTGTCTTGGCAGTTCGTAAGTCTTTCCATCCACCCGATACTGTCCCTTCCACAGTCCGCACACAATCGGGAAAAGCAGTGGCGAACGACGTGGCCAGTACTTTTCGTCACCCTGCCAAAGATATTCCCTGCCCTCGGCATTCTTTATGCTCTGCAACTCTGCTCCATGAGATGATATCACCACCGTGAGCTTCTCGTTCTTAAGTTGTTCCATTGAATATATGTATTAATGTTAGACGATATTCCTTTTATTTGGTATCTGAATGCAAAGGTAATCTATTTTTTTGTACAAACAAAACATTCTTCCTTTTTTTTCTCTTTTTAATAAATCATGGTTCATATTTGCTCCACTTTTGGAGTTATTTATTGCACACGGAAAAAAGATGTGAGCAATTTCGGGGAAAATCTCTTTAAAATACATTAAAACATACAATAATTATTCGTTATTTCCACTTTTTTATCCTATCTTTGCAAACAAGATGAAAGAATAAAAAGGTTTTTATATAATGTTTGAAAATTTAAGCGACAGACTTGAACGCTCGTTCAAAATACTGAAGGGCGAAGGAAAAATCACGGAAATCAACGTGGCGGAAACGCTCAAGGACGTGAGAAGGGCATTGCTCGATGCCGACGTGAAC
>CALZAP010000320.1 GCA_945614335.1 uncultured Prevotella sp. | reverse complement strand
CCCTCTGTCGTGCCTCGTGTGAAGATGATTTCCGATGTTGACGGCGCGTTGATGAAGCGTCTCACCGTTTCTCTTGCCGCCTCATGGAGGTCGGTAGCCTGTTGTGAGAGATAATGCACGCCACGGTGTACGTTGGCGTTGACGTTGAGATATTCTTCGCGCATGGCATCGAGTACACACAATGGCTTTTGTGTGGTCGCGGCATTGTCGAGATACACTAACGGCTTGTCGTAGACCGTTCTCGACAATATCGGAAAATCTTCTCGTATCTTTTGTATATCAAGCATAAGTCCTAAAAAAATCTTTTATTCACGTTTTGTATGTACTCCTACTTACACAATTTACATCCCTCACACTTGCTGAGTTCTCCACGGAAGCGTTTTTCCACGAGGTGGTGCAGTCGGTCGCGTAGTGGGGCGAGCTTCATGGTGTCGATCACTTCGTTGATGAAGGCGAATTCCAGCAGAAGTTTTGCCTCTTTCTCAGAAATGCCCCTTTGACGCATGTAGAACATGGCTGCGTCGTTCAGTTGGCCCACCGTCGAGCCGTGGCTGCATTTCACGTCGTCGGCATATATCTCCAGCATGGGTTGTGTGTACATGCGTGCCTCGCGTGTGGCGCAGATATTCTGGTTTCGCTCTTCCGAGGTGGTCTTTTGAGCTCCATGACGCACGAGTACACGACCAGCGAAGGCACCTGTGGCCTTTCCGTCGAGCACATATTTATACAGTTCCTTGCTGTCGCAGTGTGGCTCCTTGTGGTCTATGAGCGTGTTGTTGTCCACCACTTGGGATTTGTCGGCAATGGCGCAGCCGTTAAGTACACACTCAGCCCCCTCACCGCTAAGCGAGAGGTCTGTACGGTTGCGTGTCACGCCATTGTGTAGGGTTATGATGTTGTGGTTTACGCGGCTGTTGGCCTTCTGGTCGATATAAAGGTTGCTGACCCTCACGTTTTTCTCGTGAGTCTCTTCCATGCAGTATAGGTCGAGCGAGGCATTTTCTTCTATGTACGCCTCAATCACTTGTGTTGCAAGGAAGTGGCGGTCGTCGGCGGCATGGTCGCAAAAGAGCAGTTTTATTTCCGCTCCTTCTTCCACGATGATGAGTACCCGTCGGTTCACCATAAGGTCCACGTCCGACCTCAGAATGTTTATCACCTGCACAGCACGCTCCACCCTTACGTTCTTTGGCACATACACGAGCAGTCCGTCTTGTGCGAGCATGGTGTTGAGGGCAGTGATACCGTCTTCAGACGTTTTCGCCAGTTTTGCGTAATACTTCTCAATCAGTTGCGGATTGCTTTCCGCTTCAGCTTTCAGCGACCCAATCACAACCCCTTCAGGCAGTTGGGCCTTTGGAGTGTTTTGTGTGTAGAAAGCATCGTTTACAACGAAATATAACGACGTGCTTAGGTTAGGCACATCGCAACGGAAGGCGTTGTATGGGTTGACGGGAATGTCGAGACGGTTAAGATTCAAGCCATAGTCAGGCTCGAAGAGCTTCTGCATGTCGGTATACTTGTATCTTTCTATCTTCTTTGATGGTATACCGAGACGTTTGAAGTCTTCGAAAGCCGTGTCGCGCACTGCGTTCATCACGCCGGTGCTATGCTTCATAATCATCTGCCGACACTCGTCGTATAATTCTGTATATTGATTTTTCATTCTTCACTCTCTGCCTTTATCCAATCATATCCACGTTCCTGGATTTCCTTTGCGAGTTCAGGCCCTGCTGTTTTCACGATGCGTCCTTTGTAGAGCACGTGTACCACGTCTGGCTTTATCATGTCGAGAAGTCGGTCGTAGTGGGTGATGACGATGGTGCTTGTGTCTGGCCGGTGTAGCTTGTTCACTCCTTCAGCCACAATGCGCATGGCATCAACGTCGAGTCCGGAGTCAGTCTCGTCGAGGATGGCCAGTTTCGGTTCGAGCATTGCCATTTGGAAAATCTCGTTACGTTTCTTTTCACCTCCGCTAAAGCCTTCGTTCACTGAGCGGTTGGCGAGTTTTGAGTCGAGTTCCACTATGGCGCGTTTTTCACGCATTAGCTTCAGGAAGTCGCCGGCTGGCATAGGATCCTTTCCCTCATACTTACGCTTCTCGTTGATGGCAGCGCGCATGAAGTTTGTCATCGACACTCCAGGTATTTCCACCGGATATTGGAAAGAGAGGAAGAGGCCTTCGTGAGCTCTGTCTTCCGGTTTCATTTCCAGCAGGTTTTTCCCGTTGAAGATGGCAGTTCCTCCAGTCACTTCGTATAAAGGGTTACCCACGAGCACTGCGGAGAGGGTAGACTTTCCCGAGCCGTTGGGTCCCATGATGGCGTGTGTCTCGCCATCACGTATGGTGAGGTTGATGCCTCTCAATATTTCTTTGTCGCCTATCTTGGCGCATAAATCCTTTACTTCTAACATTGTTATATTCAAGTTTCTGTATAATTCAATCATCATGAGGTGTGGTAGTTAAGGGAGTTCAAGGAGGAAAGAAAATTAAAAATTAAAGATTAAAAATTAAAGTTCAAG
>CALZAP010000319.1 GCA_945614335.1 uncultured Prevotella sp. | reverse complement strand
CGAGGTTTTCTACGTTTACGGCAATGACGCGGGAGTTGTGGAGGAAGGTGATGTCATCGAAGATAGTGTGTCCGACGAAGATGCGGTCGGCATTGTAGGTATCAAGTACGTAGGTGACGCCTTCTTCCGATATAGGGTCGTAGTCTTCTTCGTCTAAAACCATGCCTCGATACCATAGTGGGCCGTCGCTGGCTATGAGATAATATCCGAGGGGATTTTGCACTTTCAGCTCCGATTTGTCGATATAGAGCGATTTGCTTATCTCTTCGTTTATTTCGGGTATTGAAAGTTGCATTCGCGCCATCTCCTCGCTGATGCCAGCATGCACAAAGAGGTTGCGGCCGATGGTCATCATGCTGTTTCGCGTGGAGAGCCATTTGCCGAGCTCTGTGTCGCGGGCGAGAAGGTCGCAGTATCTGGTGTTGAGTTTTTCGATGAGAAGCTTGTATTTGTTTTCTGTGTAGAGTATATTGTCGTAGAGCACCATGATGTCGTGGTTGCCGAGAAGATAGTCGGCACTGCCGCCGGCATCTTCTGCTTCTTTCTCCAACTTGTATAGCAACCATAGAATCTGGGTGGCGTCGTCGCCGCGGTCAAAGATGTCGCCGATGACTACGAGCCTGTTGCTGCCGTATGTCCATTTGTAGTTGCTGTCGATCACGCCGTTGCCCTGGAGCATGGTCACGAAGCTGTCGAAGTCTGAGTGTGGGTCGGAGGTGACAAATGTCTTTGCGGTGATGTCACGGTTCCAGTCTGGCCTTTTTATTTCATGCAGTGTGACCGGGAAACGGTGTTTGCCGTCGCTTGAAACCACATTGAACGAATAGTTGGCTGGTAGCCGTTCGAAAAGTTCTGTCTTGATGTTGCCTTGTTCGTCTACACTTATGATTTGAGCGGTTTCGTCGGGCTTGTAAATGATGTATGGGCCGTCTGAGGAGAGTTTGACTATCTGTTCAATATTTTCGTAGCTATCGGTGGCCTTTTGCGGTATAGGCAGTGCGCATCTGAAATATCGCCAGTAGAACCTAGTCTTTTGGCTTTGTGTGACAAAGTGTTTGGTAAGACTTATCTCCTTTTGTCCACTTTTGTCTCGTCGGTATACGTAGTCCCCGTCCCTTATTGCGTCGTAGAGTCTGTGTCCCTCGCCCACGAGTTCTTTTTGTCGCTGTTTGGACACTGTGCTTACCGTGATGTCTTGTCCTTGAACTGTTTCTTGGGGATTTGCACGCCTTACTATCGGGTCGAGGTATTTTATGGCGTTGTCGTTGTTGCCGAGTTTTGCTGCTGCTTCGGCAGCGTTGAGATATGTTTCTGAAAGGCGCAGTAATGGTATGTTGGCGTATTCGGCTGTTTCTCCATCCTGTGGCTGATATTTGTTGACGAAAGCTTGTCCGTTGCTGTATTTCAGCAGTTTAAGTCTGACGTCTTTTTTGTCTTTTCTTAGTGTGTAGTGGAAATAGGAGGTGACGACAATGTCTTTTCCTCCTTCGGGAGAGTGTAGATGGCCAAGCGTCTTGCCTCCTTGGCTGTTGTCGGTGGTGTTAACGATTTCGAAGAGCACTTCCCCCTTTTGAGTCTCTGTGGGGTCGTTGCTCCATGCCGTGGCGTATTCGGTGTTTGTCCAAAGCCTGTATCCGTCGGTTTCTGCTCCGTCGATGGCGCGTACTGCCATGTCGTAAGCCTTTTTATTGTCGGAATGATACAGGTAGACGCGGCTGAGCAGTGACATCACGCCCCATCGGCTGATGCGTCCCTTATGATATTCCGCACCTTTTGTGTTGTCGAGCAGGGATATGGATTCGTTGAGGTCGCTGATTATGGCATTGTAACATTCTGCCACAGTGTTTTGTCTGATATTCTTATCGGCAAGGCTTTCTTCCGAAAGTATGATGGGCACTCCCGGTGAGGCGCCTTTGTCGCGATTGTAGGGTAGGGCGTAGATACGTGTGAGTTCGAAAAGCAACATTCCGCGCAGAGCCAGCGCCTGTCCCTTATAGTAGTTTTTTATTTCGCCTTGCGTGCCTTCCAGAAGGTCTATTCCATTGATGATTTCGTTACACTTGCTGATGATGAGGTATGGAAGGTCCCACATGGCCTCGGGCGATGTTTCAGGTGTGTAGTTCAGCAGGTAGAAGTCTGCAGAGAGGCTGGATGGCGAGGAAGCCATCATGTCGTCGCCAGCCACATCGCCGTAAAACACCATCTTTCCTGAGTAGGCGTCGGCACTTCTCATTATGTCGTAGGCTTCATTGAGCCGTTTTTCAGCCTCGGCAACGGAAGTGACGTGGTTTCCTGTTGAGGGTTGTGTAGGATTGTCGACAATGATTTTGTCTGTGCACGAAACTATGGCAATGGCCATGGCCACGAGAAGAATGTATGTTCTGAAATTATTCATGATGAAAGTTGAAAGTTGAAGGTTAAAGAAAGGTTGAAGGTTGAATTGCAGCTCCATATAACGATGCGCGGCAATTCAACTTTCAATCTTCAATTTTCAATATTAAAACGTGTATCCGAGTGTCATCATG
>CALZAP010000318.1 GCA_945614335.1 uncultured Prevotella sp. | reverse complement strand
CTCGTCAACTATAAAGTAATAACTTGTCAACTTGTCAACTCGTCAACTAAATAAAACAACCTTATGAACAACAGTTCACGATACTTCGGTAGTGTCCAAAGGTCGTCCTCGACGATGAGCTCGAGTTTGTCTATCTGATAGCGTATATCCTCCATCTTCGGAGCGACTGTGTCGTGATAAGCAATAGCCTTGTCGTGTTCACTCTCGATCTTGTTTGCCACCTTACGTGCATTCACAAGTTCCTCAACACCACGTTCGATGGTCTGTGTGCGGTCTGCAATTTCCTCGATGAGCTTTAAGTTGCGTTCGGAGAGCTTGTCGGCCTTTTCTGCAGTGAAGATGCTGCGCATGTTGAGCACATTCTTCACAAGCATCGACTGGTAGTGGGTGGCGATAGGAATGATATGGTTCATTGAGAGGTCGCCCATTACACGAGCCTCAATCTGAATCTTCTTTGTATAAGTCTCCCACTTCACCTCGTTGCGGGCTTCAAGTTCCTTTTTCGACATGATGCCGAGGCTCTCAAACATCTTGACGCTTGACTCGTCGAGATAACGCTCAAAGATGATAGGACAACTCTTCTCAACGTCGAGTCCACGCTTGGTGGCTTCAACAACCCACTCGTCGCTATAGCCGTTGCCGTCGAAACGGATAGGCTTGCAGGTCTTGATGTCTTCGCGCAGGATGTCGACAATAGCCTTGTGCTTGTCCTTGCCAGCGGCAATCTCAGCGTCAACACGCTTCTTGAAGTTTACAAGAGCTTCTGCCACAGCTGCGTTCAGTGCTGTCATTGCCGATGCACAGTTTGCCTCAGAACCTACGGCACGGAACTCAAAGCGGTTGCCTGTGAAGGCGAATGGAGAGGTGCGGTTGCGGTCGGTATTGTCGATGAGCAGGTCTGGAATCTCTGGAATGTCCATTTTCATACCCTGCTTGCCTGCAATGGCGAAGAGGTCGTCGGTGTCGCTGGTCTCAATCTTGTCGAGCAGTTCGGTGAGCTGCTTGCCTAAGAATGAAGAGATGATGGCTGGGGGAGCCTCGTTGGCACCAAGACGATGAGCATTGGTCGCACTCATGATGGAAGCCTTGAGCAAACCATTGTGGTTGTAAACACCCATAAGTGTCTCAACGATGAAGGTCACGAAGCGGAGGTTGTCCTCAGGACTCTTGCCGGGAGCGTGGAGCAATACTCCAGTGTCGGTGGAAAGACTCCAGTTATTGTGCTTGCCGGAACCGTTGATGCCTGCGAATGGCTTTTCGTGGAGCAGTGCGCGGAAACCGTGCTTGCGGGCCACCTTCTTCATCAGGAGCATGAGCAACATGTTGTGGTCGACGGCAAGGTTTGTCTCCTCAAAGATGGGTGCAACCTCAAACTGGTTGGGGGCCACCTCGTTGTGACGTGTCTTGCAAGGAATGCCGAGCTCTAAGGCGCGTATTTCAAGGTCTTTCATGAAAGCCTGTACACGATCTGGAATAGTACCGAAATAGTGGTCTTCCATCTGCTGGTTCTTGGCTGAGTCATGACCCATCAGTGTGCGGCCGGTGAGCAGCAGGTCGGGACGTGTGGAGTAGAGACCTTCGTCAACGAGGAAGTACTCCTGTTCCCATCCGAGGTTGCTCTGTACCTTCTTGACGTCGTTATAGAAGTATTTGCACACATCGGTGGCAGCCACGTTGACAGCGTGGAGTGTGCGGAGCAGAGGAGCCTTGTAGTCAAGAGCCTCGCCTGTGTAAGAGATGAAGATTGTCGGGATACACAGGGTGTCGTCCATGATGAACACTGGCGATGTCGGATCCCAGGCAGAGTAGCCGCGAGCCTCGAAGGTGTTACGAATACCACCAGAAGGGAAGGAGGAAGCGTCAGGCTCCTGCTGAACGAGCAGCTTGCCGGAGAATTCCTCCACCATGCCACCCTTGAAGTCGTGCTCGATGAAAGAGTCATGCTTTTCGGCAGTACCCTCGGTAAGAGGCTGGAACCAGTGTGTATAGTGAGTGACGCCATTCTCCACAGCCCACTGCTTCATGCCGGCAGCCACTGCGTCGGCAATGCTTCTGTCGAGGCGTGAACCATTATCTATTACGTCGATAAGCTTTTCATATACGTTTTTCGGCAGGTACTTGTACATCTTCTCACGATTGAAGACATACTTGCCAAAATACTCGTAGGGGCGTTCTGCTGGTGCCTCTACAGCGAGTGCCTTCTTTTTGAAAGCCTCTTCTACAACCTGAAATCTTAAGTTTGCCATTGTTTAAAAGTTTTTATTGTTGATACTATTTCTTGCCTTAAGGAATTAAAGTGAAACCACATACAAAGTATGCTTTCTGGTCGTGGGGATTGCCTGTGACCTGTGCGAATACCGGAAGCGAGAACGAATCGGTAATCTTCACGTCCTTGGTGGCTTTCAGGGTGACATTGGTGATTGCGAACTTGTCGCAAGCTCCATACACACCCGCGTCTTCAAACGGTACTGCACCAACAGCTGCGTTCCAGTCGAGACCGCCAAGTTTGAAAGGTGCGCTAAGCT
>CALZAP010000317.1 GCA_945614335.1 uncultured Prevotella sp. | reverse complement strand
GTTGCCACATCCGGACTCGAAATGACCCAGAATGCCATCCGTCTCTCATGGTCGGAGGAGGAAGTTGACAAGAACCTCCACCAGATTATGCACAACATCCATGAGCAGTGTGTGAAGTACGGCAAAGAGCCCAATGGCTACATCAACTACGTGAAGGGTGCCAACATCGCCGGATTCATGAAGGTTGCCAATGCAATGATGGCACAGGGAATTGTTTAAAATGAAGAGTGAAGAATAATTTAAAATGAAGAATGAAGAAACATCGTTCGGCGACCGAAGGGAAAGCCAATGGCTGCGCACAACGGGGGCAGAGCCAAGCAAAAGAAAACACTTATATCATCGTTCCAATATCCTCAAACGGGTTTTGGTTCTGACGGCTTTGCTCCATTCTTCATTCTTCATTCTTCATTCTTCATTTTCTCAAACTCCGCAGAAGGGTAAGGCCTCATATTATTCTAAGAAGGCTACGGGGGCACGCACGAGCAGCGGGGAAAGACTGCATCACGACAGTTTGACTTGCGCCCACAGGACTCACCCATTCGGCACTATGCTGAAAGTTACTAACCCCCAAAACGGAAAGTCGGTTGTGGTGAAGGTTACTGACCGCGGCCCATTCGGACGTGGACGTATCATCGACCTCTCATGGCGGGCAGCCAAGGAATTAGGGATGTTAGCCCAGGGAGTGGCTATGGTACTGGTGGAAGTGGCTGACGACATTGTCGTACCGTTCAAGGCAAAGGAGGAAAAAAAGAATCTCCCTGAACTCGACTTTGAACGTAACGAGCAGGGAGATGAACCATTGCATCCCTATTGGGAAAAATAATTATGTTGACAATACCACTCGGGTATTTTCTTATTGTCTTTTCGTTGTGACATTGAATTCCTTAACCTGTGACGTGATGTCATTCTGACCTTGCGCCACGGCAACACGTATCACAGCATTGCCATCCTTGAGCCTCTTGTCAGCCATCACCGTAGCGGAATAGCGCACGCCCTGATGAGGTTTGATACTTTCAACCCGTATGCCGGGAGAGATGTGGATATGCTTGTTGCCCGAAGTCTCAATGACAGTGGGAACCACGTCGAATATCTCAACATCCGAATTGTTCATTATCTCAAACGACACCTTACATTCCTCCCCCGGATGGATTACCCCATTGCCGTCGGCATCCACAAAACTGACATTACGAAGCTGGATTCTCTCGTTGATGTTCACATTGTAGTTGTCCATAGCCCTCAGCTGGTCGAGCGTCACGGTCTTGGCCTCAACAGTGGTGTATGGCTCATCAGAGGAGTTCCTCACAGATGCCGTAGCGGGAGATTCCGGTTCCATCTCAATACGGTCGTCACCGCCGTTGTTGGGATCGAAACCACTGCCATCGTCATTCCTTCTGCTTTCCTCACGCTTCTGATATTCACGACTATACTTCTCGCTGCGCTTACGCAGGTATTCCTCATATTTCCTCTGCTGTTCCTTTTCGGCAGCAGAGCCAACAGCAGCGCCCACAATAGCACCGCCAGCCATACCGACTATAGTACCAATGTCACTTCCACGATGACCACCACTGATACCACCAATGGCAGAACCGAGGATTGAGCCGAAAAACGCTCCGTTAGACGCTCCCGACTCTGCGGTGGAGCAACTGCTTAGCATAATTGCGCCAACCAATGAATATGCTATTGCCTGTTTCATATCTTTCAACTTTTATGATTTCACACTGCAAAATTAGCAATTATATGAATATCATGGCTACGGAATTACCCCATTTTACAATAGGAAAATCCCTATTATGACTGTAACATTGGCAATTCTATCTTTATGCGGCACCCTCCAGTATAAGAAGTATCAACGTAAATCCTTCCATTCAGCTTTTCGATAAGGGTGCGACACAAGGTGAGTCCCATACCTGTGCCCTGTGAGAACTCGTCGAGTTTGGTAAACTGCTCGAACACTACCTCTGCCTTATCTGCCGGTATTCCAGGACCGGTGTCCTCCACAGAAATGTCCAAACCGCCATCAGCGGTATGACAGGCAAGCACCGACACAAGTCCCTGAGTGGTGAACTTGGCAGCATTGTCGAGCACCTTCTCCAATATCTTCTGTAAGATATGCCGGTCAGTGGAAGCCACAATACCTTCATCATCAGGTTTATATTCAAATGACACTCCTGAAGCTGCCACTTGCCTTGCCATCGCCTCTCCTACTATATCGCCCAATGGACATTCCTCGATATGAATCTTTATGGTATCAGCATCGGCTATCTCAAGTATATCGTCAATAATCTTTGCCAACAATGCACTTTGCTTCTCAATGACCTCGGTCATCTGTTGGGCCTGCTCATCGTTGGAATACATAGAGGCGAGAAGTTGGGAGAATCCCATAATACCGTTGAGCGGAGTGCGAATCTCGTGTTTCATGCTCTTCATGAACGAGGTCTTCACCTCAAGAGCCTTCTTTGTCTCCTTGTATGCCTCGGCAATCTCGTCGTTTGCCTTCTTCAACTGGCGTCTGCCTCGCATCAGGGTGAC
>CALZAP010000316.1 GCA_945614335.1 uncultured Prevotella sp. | reverse complement strand
AAAGAGTGGGGCATACCACCAATTGTCCATCTGTGTTGTGGCCCAAGGATAAGGGTTGTAGTCCATCCACCACCATAGCAGTCCGTTCACCTTTTCGTGCTTGTTGAGCATGGTGACGAGTTCGTCGGTAAACTGCTTTTGGCCAACCTCGTCAACAGAATATTTCGGCGTGTAATCATTGTCATCTGGCAACCAACTATATCCATATCCCGTTTCCACTATCATGATAGTCTTGTCCGTGTATCTGCTTTCAAGAGTGTTTATGGCAGTCTCAAGTGTGGCAATGGTGTTGTGCCATATAGGATAGTAGCTAAGTCCGATGATGTCATAGTCCACATTGTCGCTCTTCATGCGGTCATAAAAGTTTGTAAGCACATTTGTCTGTGTGGCACGCTCTGTGTGAAGAATGATTTTTGCAGACGGACATACTTCTCGGCATGCCTTGCCGGCATTCTTCAGCAACGAGGTGAAGCGGCTCCAGTTGGCGCTGCTGCCTAGATAGCATTTCTTCAGGCTGGTGCTGCTTTCCTTTCCCCACAGCATGCCGTAGCTTATCTCGTTGCCTGTCTGAATGAATTCCGGTTCCGCCCCGGCAGCCTTCATCTGTTCGAGGGCATCCTTGGTGTATTCATATATCTTAGTGTAGAGCTGGTCGTCGGTGAGTGACTCCCATTGCTTCGGAGTCCACTGTTTTCCAGGGTCAGCCCATGTGTCGGAGTAGTGGAAGTCGAGCATGAGCTTGAATCCCTTGTCCTTGATGCGCTTACCCAACTTCTTCACGTATTCCAGGTCTTGGCACGCCCAAGGGTCGTTGTTGGCGTAGTCAGATGGCTTTACAAACAGTCTCACTCGCATGATGTTCATTTCCTCCGACTTGAAAATCTCAAGCGGGTCGCTCACAGTCTTTCCGTTCTTGTCGAGGTAAGTCGGGTTGAACGTTTCGTTTTTTGTTAGTGCCGATATGTCGCCGCCAGCATATTTTTGTGCGTTGGCTGCCATGGTGGCCATAAATAGTGCAAAAATAGTAGATTTTAATTTCATAACATTTATTCTTAAAGTTGTTGTCGCTTGCAAAATTAAGTCTTTTTTCTAAACCTCACAAGTTTTTTTTAGGAAAATAATCATTCAATGCATAAAAAATGTATGTTTACGCCTATACCTTATTATATATATATTAACTTTAGGAGTTAAAAGGAGTTAGAAGAAGTTATCGCTCCCTTTGGTCGCTTACGAAGTTAAAAGACAATAGTAAAAGCCCAGCGCTTAAACATCCATTCCCTTATCCTAAAAAAGTGTTAATCACGGGCAAAAACGGCTCTTGACATAGGTCAAAAGGGCTGTTTTGGTGTAAATATTACACTTTAAATAAAAAAAAACGGGAAAAATGTTTGGTAATTCAAAAAATAGTAGTAATTTAGCGCACAAATTAAGAACAATCTTTGAATAACAACTAAAAACAAGCTCATGAAGAGAATGATTAAGGCATCGATCTTTGGTGTGGGAATGCTTGCGATAGCAGCCAGTTGCACCTCAGGACAGCAGACAGCCGAGACCGTTTCTGGTCTGAACCCTGCTAAGTTTGATTCAACAATCAACGGTAAGAAAACAGCGTTGTACACACTTGCCAACAAAAATGGTATGGAAGTGTGCATAACCAATTTCGGCGCACGCGTAGTGTCGTTGGTAGTACCTGACAAGGATGGAAACCCCACCGACGTGGTACTCGGTTATGACAACATCGCACAGTATGCTGACCTCAAGAACTCACCGAGTGACTTCGGTTCTTCGGTAGGCCGTTATGCCAACCGCATCAACCAGGGAAAGATTACCGTTGACGGAAAAGAGTACCAACTGCCGCAGAACAATTTTGGTCACTGCCTCCATGGAGGTCCTACAGGCTGGATGTATCAGGTTTATGACGCAGAGCAGCCAAACGACTCTACACTGAAGTTCACAATCGTGTCACCCGACGGCGACAACAACTTCCCCGGCACCGTGACAGCCACCACTACCTATACCATTTTGAGCAACAACACCCTCGACATCACTTGGGAAGCAACAACCGACAAGGAAACAATCATCAACCAGACCAACCACAGCTATTTCAACCTCAACGGCGACCCGTCGAAGCCAGGTATGAACATGGTGCTCTATGTTAATGCAGACAACTACACTCCTGCCGACGCTACATACATGACTCTCGGTACGGTGGAAGCCGTAGAAGGCACTCCTATGGACTTCCGCAAGGCACATGCCATAGAGGAAACCATCGTTGACACAACATTCCAGCAAATAAAGAACGCTTCCGGCTACGACCATAACTGGTGTCTCAACACCTATAAGGACGGCAAGGGCGACGACACACAGGTTTGCGCTTCGCTTTACTCTCCAATTACCGGCATCTTCCTTGAGATGTACACCAACGAGCCTGGCGTACAGGTATACACCGGCAACTTCCAGGGTACAGGCATCTCTTGCAAGCACGGCATCAAATATCCTAAGCAGGTGTCGGTATGCCTCGAAAGCCAGA
>CALZAP010000315.1 GCA_945614335.1 uncultured Prevotella sp. | reverse complement strand
CCAACTCAATTAAGATTTTCGGAGGAGAAACTTCCAAACCATTCAAGGGTCTGGAAAAGGGCAGATTCATTACGCTGAAAGAAAGCGACGTGGAAATAACAGACAAGACCTTCAGCGACAACACTTCAAACGTAGGGTCGGAAATTTCCGTAAACGGGATAAACATCTCACTCGGCGACAACTACATATCAGCCCAGAGCCTCAACGGAGTCTACCCTTCTGACAAAGACATTAACAGAAGAGAGATGATTACCGGACGATTCATCAACGACATCGACATGAAAGACCGACGCAAAGTGATTGCCCTATGGCAGACACAGGCGAAAGAACTCGACAAAAACCCCGAAAGGCTTATTGGAAAGCATGTGAAAGTGGGAGAACTGGCATTTATGGTGGTGGGCATAGTGAAAGACGACAAGCAAGGTCAAAACAATACGGCCTTCATTCCATACACCACGTTGAAAACGGTATACTCAAAAGGCGACCAGGCTGGAAACATACAGTTTGAAATAGAAAATCTCGTGACTGAAGAGCAGAATAAAGAGTTTGAAAAAAATTACCGAGCACACATCAACATCCAGCATAATGCCGCACCCGACGATGAGTCGGCCATGTATATATGGAACCGGTATACACAAAATATTCAGATGCAGACTGGTATAGGAATCATACGGACCGCACTGTGGGTTATTGGCCTCTTCACACTCCTAAGCGGAATAGTGGGAGTATCCAACATCATGCTTATCACGGTAAAGGAGCGCACAAGGGAATTCGGAGTAAGAAAGGCCATTGGCGCCAAACCATGGCAGATACTGAAACTGATAATTACCGAAAGTGTAATAACAACGGCTCTGTTTGGATATATAGGCATGTTGTGCGGCATAGGCGCCAACGAATATATGAACGCCACAATTGGCCATGAGGTGGTAGACACAGGATTGTTCCAGGCTTCGATGTTCCTCGACCCCACAGTTGGTCTCGACGTTTGCATACAAGCCACTCTCGTAATCATCATAGCCGGCACCATAGCGGGACTCATACCAGCCATAAAGGCGGCAAGGGTAAGGCCGATAGAAGCGTTGAGAGCGGAGTAAAAACTTTAAATATATAAAAATGGTATGAAGTTTGACATAGATAGTTATCGGGAGATTATCGACACCATAACCCGAAACAAGACGAGGTCGTTTCTCACGGGATTCGGAGTGTTCTGGGGCGTGTTTATGCTCATATTCCTCATTGGAGGAGGAAAGGGCTTAAAGGAGATGCTACAGAAAAACTTTGCGGGGTTTGCCACTAACTCTGCTATGGTGTGGACACAGAACACTACAAAACCATACAAGGGATTTCGCAAAGGACGATACTTCTCCATGGTGGAAAAGGACATGGAAAGACTTAGGCAACATGTGCCAGAACTGGATGTAATCACACCGGTGATGTTTGGAGGCACTAAGGATGCCGTGGTAGGCGACAAGTCGTTTACGGCAAATATCTCGGGAGTGAGTTTCGACTATCCCGAAATCAATCCGCCAATAATGTTCTACGGACGATTCCTCAACGAAATGGACATAAGAGAAGGAAGAAAAGTATGTGTCATAGGTAAGGAGGTTTACAAGAAACTCTTCCCTGGGGGCGGTGACCCTTGCGGAAAGTCCATAAGAATTGACGGTACATATTATAAGGTAGTGGGAGTAGACTACAAGGTGGACGGAATAAACATCAACGGGCGTCCCGACCAACTTGTCACAATACCATACTCGCTGTTCAGAAAGATATACAACTCTGGCGACCAAATACACAGCCTTGCTGTCACAGCCAAGCCTGGAGTGGTGATGAGTTCCATAACCGACCGCATGCGAACAGTGATAGCCAGGGCACATACCGTAGATCCTACCGACGAGAAGGCCGTGACGCTTTTCAACACAGAGCTACTCTTCACCATGCTCGACAACCTGTTTAATGGAGTTAACTTCCTTATATGGCTCATTGGTATAGGAACTTTGCTTGCCGGTGCCATAGGAGTTTCAAATATCATGATGGTGACAGTGAAGGAGCGCACAACAGAGATAGGAATACGACGCGCCATCGGGGCTACCCCAAGAATGATACTCTCACAGATATTGTCAGAAAGCATCCTTCTTACTGCCGTGGCGGGAATGAGCGGAATACTCTTCGGAGTCAGTCTCCTACAGATGCTTGAACTGGCCAACACCTCCGACGGCATCCTCACAGCCCACTTCCAAGTGGGATTCTGGACTGCCATAGGCGCAGCCCTTATCCTAAGTTTCCTTGGAGGACTCGCCGGACTCGCTCCTGCATGGAGGGCAATGAGTATTAAACCTGTGGATGCCATGAGAGACGAATAAATTGAAAATTGAAGATTGAAAACAAAAAAAATACAAGATATGAAAAAGTACAGCAAACTGATTATCGCGGTTTTCATCGCAATAGTCTTCATCGGAACATTCGTGTTTCTCTACAAAAAATCACAACCACAACCTGTGGTCTACAATGAATTTACACCATCTATCACCGAC
>CALZAP010000314.1 GCA_945614335.1 uncultured Prevotella sp. | reverse complement strand
GATGACAGGCAAGACATACGACGCCCCGTGGATGGGAGGTTTCGGCACGAGCGTCAGATGGAAAGGCCTTCAGCTATCTGTTCAGTTCAGCTGGATAGGCGAACGTTATGTCATCAACAACGACCGCTACTTCGAAGAGAGCGGTATCACCTTCGGCACAGCCTACAACCAGTCGAACCGTCTTCTCTACGACCGCTGGAAGCAGCCGGGCGACATCACCGACATTCCCCGTTGGGGCGAGGTGATACAACTTGACGACCGTTTTCTCGAGAATGCCTCGTTCCTTCGTCTGAAAAACGTGAGTCTCTCTTATTCGCTGCCTCAGGAGTGGTTGCGTAAGACGCATTTCTTCACCCTGGCGCGTGTCTATGCACAGGCACAGAATCTCTTCACCTTCACCGGTTTCAGCGGTCTCGACCCCGAGGTGGCATCTAACGTCTATCAGGCACAATATCCTGCTTCGCGGCAGTTCACCCTCGGAATGGAACTCTCATTCTAATAATGCATAAGGAGAAACAAAAGATGAACATCAACAAGATAAAGACATATATGCTGTCGGCGGTGACTGCGCTGTCGCTCGCCTCGTGTCTCGACAAATATCCCGAGGACTCCATTCCCATGGACGATGCCGTGACCACCGTTGGCGACATCGACAAACTCGTCATCGGCATCTACGACAGTTTCAAGAGCAGCGCCCTCTATTCGGGCAATCTCACCATCCTTCCCGACCTTCAGGCCGACTTTGTGTATTGCGTCAAAGGCTATACCAACGTCTATGGCGACATTTTCCGTTGGAACGACATCAAGGCCACTAACACAGATATCGAGGCGGTTTATGCCGCCCTCTATGACGTGGTGAACTGCTGCAACTTCCTCCTCGACAATGTGGAGAAGGTGAAAGCAAACACCACCGACGACAATCTTCTCGATAGGCTCGACCAGTATTGCGGGGAGGCATATTTCGCGCGTGCCTTAGCTTACTCCGAGCTGATCAAGCTTTTCTGCAAGGCATACGATAGCGACGAGCAGGCTGCCCAGACACTTGGCGTGGTGCTTACCGAGCACTATAAAGGCGACGAACCCACACGTCGCGCCTCTCTCAAGAAGTCGTATGAGTTTGTTCTTGCCGACCTCGACAAGGCTCAAGAGTTGCTGAAGCTCGAAGACGACTTCTCGGGCACTCTCTACAACGAGATATATTTCAACGAGATGACGTGTTACGCCCTTCGTGCCCGCGTGTCGTTGTACATGCACCGCTGGGACGATGCCATCAAGTATGCCACAAAGGTCATCAGCAGCAAGTATTACGTGCTTGAGAATGCCTCTTCCAACACCTATAGCACTACGGTTAACGACTATAAATATATATGGCTCTACGGTGACTCGCGCGAGGCTATTTGGAAAGTGGGATTCACCGTCAACAGTTATGGAGGAGCATTAGGCACGATCTTCGACAACTACAACTACGTGAGCTACCGTCCCGACTATGTTCCCGCCAAGTGGGTTATCAACTCCTACAACAGCAACGACCTCCGTGCAGCCGCCATCTTCACCACCCGTGTCACCGGATACGAACACGGACTGCAATGGCCGCTGCTGAGTAAGTATTTCGGCGACGCCACTTTCCTTGGCAACAATATCCTCCATGTTCACCAACCCATGGTCTTCCGCTTGTCTGAACAGTATCTCATCCGTGCCGAGGCTTATGCCAACAAAAAGGAATACAGCAAGGCAGGAAAGGACATCTCTGCCATTCGCGTGGCGCGCTACTCGTCATACGGAGGCAATACCTCGCTCAGCGAGACCAATGCGATGGACATTATCGAGTCTGAGCGTGTGAAGGAACTATATATGGAAGGATTCCGCCTGCACGACCTCAAGCGCTGGCACAAAGGATTTGAGCGCAAGGCATCCGAGCAGTCAGCCGCCACTTTCGTGCAGAGCGACCTTAAGGTGGAGAAAGACGATCCTCTCTTTGTCTGGCCAATACCGCAGCACGAATTAGAGTCACCTGGATCGGAAATCGAACCGAATGAGAGCAACAAGTGACACAATCATACACTAATCAGATACAACAATGAAAAAATATCTCGAAAAATATGTTGCCGCACTGGCCATTGCCACAGCCTTTGTAGGCTGTACCCAGGACCATATCGTATATAACGGACCGAGCCATATCATGTTCTCCGACACACTCTACCAGTATGCCGTGGAACAAGACAACAAGATCTTCTCAGTACCGGTTTCGGCAACAGAGACGACCGACTACGACCGTACTTTCGCTGTAGAGATCGACGAGCGTCAGAGCAATGCCGTTGAAGGCCTTCACTACCGCATCCTCGACAATACCGTAACTATCAAAGCTGGCGAGACCGTCGGCAACGTCGTGGTACAGGGCGTTTACGACAATATCGGAGCCACCGACTCGCTCGGTTTCACCCTCCGTCTTGTCATCCCCGACGAGTATCAGTGGGAACTATACAAGGATTATGCCCACGTGGTGATGCAGAAAGCCTGTCCATTTGACATCAACAACTTCACTGGTTGGT
>CALZAP010000313.1 GCA_945614335.1 uncultured Prevotella sp. | reverse complement strand
TAATGTAAGATAAGACCGTTATCAAAGGCTATAGAAACCGGATTAAAAGGGGTTTTGAGCGAAAAAACCTCGTGTCTCCGCAACCATGATTGGACAACAAACTGAATAACAGCGAGTTGTCCATTTTTTATTTTTTAAGTCGGACGAAAAACGGACAATTTGAAAACATTCACAACAAAACACACAGGAAAAAGAAAGGCTCAGTCCGAAAAATCGGTTGTAGATTAGTTGTAGTTTTCTTTATTATGCACAGAGTTTTGATAGCCTAAACAAGAAGAAAGGGATATCTACAACTCCTCTGAACTGACTCCTGAAAGCCTTCACTTTAGCGTTGAATGATTCTGCAGCAGCATTGGTTTGTCTGTTGACAAAGAAGTTTAGTATGGTATCATAGTGGTTTACGAATGTGTCTATGACGGTCTGGAAGGCATTCCCCGCCAACTTTTCCACTTCATTGAACCATCTTGCCAGTTTTGTTCTTGCCACATCCTTGATATATCTCCTGTTGAAGATGTCCGTCAGTTCCATGGCAAGTTCATAAGCTCGCCTCAACTCGGGATAGAACTCGAAGATGATATCCGCCCTCCATCTCTGTGATTTTGTCCATTTGGACTCATGTTTTGTAAGAATGTATTTGGCTCTTGCCAAGAGTTGCTTGCGCGTATCTCCGTTCGCATACCTGAAGGGAACATACTTTGTGCCTTTCTCCCGGCATTCCCGTATCTCATCGTTCTCCAGGTCCCTTGCTATCCAGCGTAATGACACACGCAGTTCATCTATGGCGTCATAATACAGTTTCTGTACATGGAAACGGTCATTGGTAATGCGTGCCTGGGGAAAAACCGTGCGTGCAATCAGCATCATGGAGGAAGAAAGGTCCAATGTTATTTCCTTAACCTGGAGGCGTTTATAAAGCGAAATCTTCTCGATAACGCCAATTACAGTCTCAGCCTTCGTCCCATGTATGACAGCCACCAAAGTACCTGGGCCACCATGTCCATCCTTGTTGGTCAGGAAGGTGTAGACCTCGCCGCTGCTCAGGCCGGATTCGTCAATGCTCAGATGGGGGCCTATATTCTCGGGATAAATCAGATACTCCGAAGCATGCTCCAGTTGGTCCCATTCGCGGAAGTTACTGAAATGCTCCTTGTATTGGCTGTTGAGGAGTTTGCCGTTCACACCATAATGGTTGGCTATGCCCTTTATACTTTCGGCAGTGCTCTCAATCCTCCTCTTTTAAAAAAGCCACAAACTCGGGGGAGAGTTTGGAGCCGGATTCCGTCAGACCGTCAAAGTCATATGTGAATATCTCGCCCGTGGAACGGTCTATCCATTTACGGCGACGGACATGGAGATAGACACTGCGCCCACGGATTGGAAAGTCCTGTATCGTCTTATAATCGGTAAAACCATAGGGACGAACTGTGCCTTTCTTATAATCTTCGCGGGACATATACTCACGCTCATCAAGCCAATACTCCAGACTGTCTGACTTTTCTTGATAATCTGTAAATTCAAAATTGTCCGTAATCACTTCTGGAAATACGGTACGTAATACTTGCCATTGTTTCATGCGACAAATGTACTATTTTGCTACGACATTTAAGAATCTACAACCGATTTTTCGGACTGAGCCAAAAGAAAGCCTCCCACGCACCACGCGCAGGAGGCTACAGAGTTCAATTAACATATTGAAGTACCGGTTTCTCTATCAGAGATCCGACATCTATATCGTTTTTCAGTTTCTCCAGTCCGATTCTGATTTTTTTTCAGTGACTTTGCCTTGGCGATACGTTTTCCGCTTGCATACTGACGAAGCTGTGAGGCATTCTTTTGATTCCCAAAATAAGAGTCTTTCACAACAATGCAAACTCAAATATATATTGCCCGTCAAACACCTTTGGATAATCCTCTCCTTTTTCCCTGCGCCCTTCAAGCCAGAAATCGACACTTTCACTCACATAGTCCTTGAATCCCTCAATGTCTCCGCTGTAGGCTACCACCCATCCCGGGATGATGTCGCACGAGCAGCAATATCCCTTGTCCGTCCGTGCAGCCTTAATAATCACATTTTCCATATATGCTGTGGTTTATAAACTGTTGAATAAGTGTTACTGCAAAACATTCATGAAGCAATACCCTAACTTCTTCCTTTTTTCTTTTTCAGGTATTCGAGGCTTCTTTCCTCCATGTCATCAATGGCTTTATTCAGCAACTTCTTAAACTCATCTTCGTCTTTAGACCTTACACGAGCACTATCACCAGACCATGGTGATGAAACGTCAGCGTACAATGTGCCATTTCTGAGATTTTTGTATGCAACGTCTATACGTGCCATCCCCTTCCTCTTGAAACCCTTTATCGGCAAGTCCTTCAGGTTATTGTCCGCGCCACCGCATTTTCCGAGCACATCCATGATGCCTGCGCCTGTTCCGCATACGAAATAGACGACAGCCATCACTGTAAGAAACATTATCAGAATATCCATATAGTTCTCTTATTCTCAATTTTTGGAGGTGCTGTCTGTTTGGGTTGGCAATCGGTCTGCGGG
>CALZAP010000312.1 GCA_945614335.1 uncultured Prevotella sp. | reverse complement strand
ACTGCTCGTCTAAGAGAACCTAGTGTGAACTTCTCAAGTTCCATTTTATCCATTGTTGCAAAAATTATGATTAAAAATCGGTTTTATTAGCGAATTTACGTTAACTTTGTAGCCGCAAAGATAATGAATATGGTGCAAATATTGTCCATAACTGCGTTAATAATTGCAATAAGTTTGTTGCTGTTGTGCGTGAGGATAGTGCTTGTGAAGAAGGGCACATTCTCCTCGCAGCATATCCACGACAACAAGTTGCTGAAGAAAAGAGGTATCCACTGTGTGATGGTGCAGGACTTGGAAAGCCGTACGGAGAAGAGGCGTAAGGTGAAGGAATAGGTCGGTATCTTCCTATGAAAACCGGGGGACGGCTCTTGGTCTGATGCAGACATGAATCTTGAATTTATTTACTCTAATATTGATAACTGACAATGGAAATTAAAAAATTATTTCGTTCATTTTCTGTGATGTCCATGGCATTGGCTGTGTTGAGTGCATGTAATCAGGCAGAATCCAAGATGGATGAGGAGCCTGCAAGCAATGCGACAAATACGGTGGCAGGAATGAAAATCGCTTACGTGGAGGTGGATTCCCTCATGTCGCAATACATTTTTTGCAAGGAATATACACTTATCCTGCAAAAGAAAAGCAACAACGCCCGCAACACGCTGAACCAGAAGGGTACTCAGTTGCAGAAGGCTGCCGCCAACTTCCAGGAGAAGTTGCAGAGCAACGGTTTTACCAGCCGTGAGGAGGCGGAGAGAGTGCAGATGGCATTGCAGCGCCAGCAGCAGGATTTGCAGGAATTGCAGAACCGTCTGGGTTCAGAACTGGATGCTGAGACTGCAAAGTTCAATGAAGCTCTGCGTGATTCGTTGCAGAACTTCCTGAAGGTCTATAACAAGTCAAAGAAATATGACCTGATTCTCTCCAAGGCAGGCGACAATATCCTGTATGCCGCCAAGAAGTACGACATCACCCAGGATGTTATCAACGGTCTGAACAAGAGATACAAGTCAACCCTGAAGAAAGACGTAGAGAAGAAATAGCAGGGGAGTGGAGCCTTTGTATAAGGTGTCCCCTTTGACAGACCTATAAACGGAATGTGTGCCGACATCTGCATTTTAAGGTGTTGGCACACATTTTTTTTGTTTGTCTTTTCAAGGCGGATTTCCATACATGGGAAAGAATTGAACTCACCTTTGTATTTCGCATAAGAAGAAACAGGAAGAAGGTTTAGCCCTCTTCCTGTCTGATGCTTTATCTGAGGTACCTAGCAGAGTCGAACTGCTCTACACGGTTTTGCAGACCGTTACCTAACCGATCGGCCAAGGTACCATTGTTTGATTTGCGGTTGCAAAGGTAATACTTTATTTTGAATTTACAAAATATTCTTGTCCAAATTTCTTTTATTGGTGGGATTTCTCCTTCCGGCAGGTTTCCTATTAAGGAAATTCTGCGCTTAATAGGGGCTTCCTGCCCGAATCTCAAAAACTGTAGATGGTTATGACTGAAGGAAATATTTCTTGAACTCGTGGATGAAGTTGGGTGTGAAGATGTTTTGATGCAAAGAGTCCTTGATTTCCTGAAGACTCCAGAAGCGCCCGCCTGCCAGTTCGGTCTCGTTAGGGGTAGGGGTGTCCTGGCATACCGCCTTATATACGAAAACCAGCTCTTTCTCTACATCGCTTTCAAAAACGTATGTGTCGATGAGCGTGGGCACGAAGCGGGTGAGTCCGATTTCTTCCCTTACCTCTCTTCGCAGCGCGTCTTCCACGCTTTCTCCCAGGTCGATATGACCACCCGTGGCAGTATCCCATTTGCCGGGCTGTACGTCTTTCCATTCAGGGCGCAACTGAAGATAGAGTAGTCCCTCTTCGTTGAATACATGCAGGTGTACCACGGGGTGCAGCGTCTTGCTTCCGCTGTGCGCCTCTTTCCGGGTCATTGACCCCAATATGTTTCCGTTGCTGTCCACTACAGGCAACAACTCTTTCTGATTGTCCATACCTATTCCTGTTTGTTCGGATAAGTGGTGTTGTTGGTCAGTTTTCTGAGCAGCACCTTGTTGATGGCTTGTATCCTCCTGCTCTGCTTCTCGATATCGTCACGCACATTGTTGATGTTGTTGAAAAACTCAGAGAAAGCATTCAGGAATATGTTCGGTTGTCTGATAAACTCGGGTGTGTCGGGGTTGGTAATGATGTGTATGCCCTTAGGCTCGATGCGCACATCGATCTCCTTGCCCGTCATAATGGGGTCGCCGTCGTAATGGATGGCACCCTCGTGTGTCCTGGTTATCTTGATGCTCTTCGCCTTGAAGGTCTTGATGCGGGAATTCTTGTCCAGAGTGCCGTTGAACATGTCGATGCTTATCTGCGGGGCATCGAAAGCTGTAAAAGGTTCCATGATAATAACGTCCATCAGGCCGTCGGTCATGCTTGCCTGTGGGGCGATGAAGGCATTGTTGCCGTATTGCGAGGCATTGGCACAGGCTATCAGGAACGCCTTGTATTGTTTGGTGCCCGTCTCGTCCTCCACAAGATAGGTCTCAGGCTG
>CALZAP010000311.1 GCA_945614335.1 uncultured Prevotella sp. | reverse complement strand
AGTCACCTTTCTTATATATATGTGGCCCTTCGGGATAGCGTCCGCCTGTGCCTCTCCAGATGCCTCGGCTTGGAGTGAGCTGTTTGCCGGTGGCGGGGTCAATCTCGCAGAGTGTGATGGTGTTGTCAGGATTGCTCACCATGTAGCATTTCCCGTTTTCGAAATATAGCGAAGGGTCTATGCCTTGTTGCTGCAGCCATATAGGCTCGCTCCACGGTCCCTCGGGCTTGGAGGCTGTCACCATGAAGTTGCCGCCGTTGCCTACGTTTGTCGTTATCATGTAGAACGTGCCGTCGTGGTAGCGTAGGGTAGGGGCGTAGATGCCTAACCACGATGAGGCTCCCTTCAGTGGCAGTTGGCTTTCGCGGTCGAGCACGTTTCCTATCTGTTTCCAGTTCACCATGTCGCTGCTTTTGAATACAGGCACTCCGGGGAAGTACTGGAACGACGAGTTCACGATATAGTATTCGTTGCCCACACGGCATATCGAGGGGTCAGGGTGATAGCCTGGTATGAGCGGATGAGCCTTGGCCAATGTCACTTGCGTGGTTGCAGGCCTTTGGTCTTGGTTTTGCGAGTTGCCCTGCGCAGAAAGCGTCAGTGCAAGCAGTGCTGTAACTATTGTTTTCTTTTTCATAATTGTTGGTGTTGTTTCATTCTTCATTCTTCACTCTTCACTCTTCATTCTTCACTCTTCATTCTTCACTCTTCATTTACCACCACCACTCCAATTTGCCTCTTTCCGTCCATCATTATTTTCAATGGCTGGTTGAAGCGGACGTGGCGGACGTATTGGGTTTCTTCCACGGCAGGCATCTGGTCGAGGAGGTCCTGTCGGAAGAGGCCGTCGTCGTTGAAGGTGTTGATGGTAAAGTAGCCCACGCCGAAGGAGGTGAGGTTCTGGAAGAAGTGGGTGCCTTGGCTTGGGTCTACGCGATAGTTCTTCAGTCCCGACTCCACGATGAGCCTTGCACCACTGATGTGCGGCCATTTCACGGGTATGCCGAGCCAGTAGTCGCTCGAGCCCCATCGTCCCGGTCCTACGAGGACATATCCGGCCTTTTCGTCGAGGAATCGTCTGTTGATGCGTTCTATCTCCTCGGCTATGGCAGGATTGTTGGCAGCCGTGAAGTCGTCGCCGGTTTTTACATACACCACGTCGTACACGTCTTCGCTTATGCCGTGTCCGAGCGAGTTGAATGACTTCAGCAGGCATTTCTCGTCGGGAATGGCTGCGATGTCCTCTTCAAGCATCTGCTTGCTGTCCACGATGGGTCGTATCTGCAGCAGGTAGAATTCTCCCGAGCGGTCGGCGTTGATGTTGCACGCAAACTCTATCTCCACCGGACGTTTCATGTCTCCCGCCCCGTATTTCTGTGCCATCTGCAGCAGTTCGGGCAGTGGGAACACTCCTTGCTGCAGCACTCCGCAGAAGGAGATCACCTTTCGTCCGCCTTCATAGATGCCATCGCGTATCACCTGGTCGTAGGGGTCGTAGGTAGAGGCAATATAGTTTAGCGAGCCGTCCTTGTCGGCTTCCTTCACCCTGAGGTTAAGTATGTTAAATCCGTCGTCCACCTTGAAGTCCTCGCTCACGTTTTTCATGTCGAGGGCGTAGAAGCGCGTCTGTGTCTCTCTCAGGGCCGTCTCCATCTCGCTTGTCTGCAGCACCTGGTGAGGGTGGTATGGACTCACACGCAGCGTCTGTCCGCCGTCCACTATGTATTTTCCAAGTCCGAGTGCAAGGCTTGCTATACCCTCTTCGGCTTTCTCGTCGCCTATGGGGTAATAGTTTATGGAGCGCAGCACGCCGCTGAAGTTCGGATAGTATCTGTCGCCGTACTGTTTCCCCACCACCTCCTGCAGTATCACCGCCATCTTCTCTTGGTCTATCACGTTGCTTGTGGCAGTCATGTAAGCCTTTGAGTCCTTGTAGTATACGGAGGCGTAAACACCCTTTATGGCACATGCCAACATGCGCAGCATCTCATATTTGTCCTCGCGGTAAGGCACCATGTAGGTGGAGTAAATTCCGGCGAAGGGCTGGTAGTGGCTGTCTTCGAGCAGTGAGGACGAGCGCACGGCTATTGGCGACTTCACGGCGTCGAAGAAGGTGAAGAAGTCGGCTATCAGCGAGTCGGGCAGCTGGGCACGCAGGAAGTGGCTGAGTATGACGTCGTCGGGAGCGTCGCTCAGTGCAATCTGGTAGAGGTTGTTGGTGTCCATAAACTCGTCGAAGATGTCGGTACAGAGCACCACGGTCCTTGGTATCGACACCTGTACTCCCGGCAGCTGGTTCATCTCCGGATGCCGCTTTATGATGTTGTCGAGGAATGCCAGTCCGCGTCCCTTTCCTCCGAGCGAGCCGTCGCCAATGCGTGCGAAGTGGCTGTAGGCGTCAAACTTTCCCCGGTCGAACACGGCCACCACTCCTATGTTTTTCATCTGTCGGTACTGCACTATGGCGTCGAAGATGATTTGTCGGTGAGCCTGCACGTCCTGCAGCTTGTGCCATGTGACATGCTTCAGGAATGCCGACACGGGGAAGATGGCCCTTGCACACAGCCAGCGGC
>CALZAP010000310.1 GCA_945614335.1 uncultured Prevotella sp. | reverse complement strand
AGAGATGGAGAAGCCCTATACCCAGAAATATGCCGTGGATGACATTCCCCAACCTCGCCATGCCACTCAGGACATCTATGTGCGTGCCGTGGTGAAGAGTGCAGGCATAGGCAATGGCATCACCTCGTCGGCACAGTTATACTATAGCTTCGACGGAAAGAAATACGTCAAGCTCGGCTCTCCCTTCAAAGTGAAAGAGGGCAAATGGATAGGAGCAAAGGTAGGCTACTTCAACTGCCGCTCGTCGGTGAGCAACGATGCCGCCTTCCTGGATGTCGATTGGATTAAGTTTACGAAATAATGTAAAACATAATGAGAAAAAGATTCTTTGGAATATCCTCACTGCTAATGATAGCAGCGTTGAATGTTAATAGTGCAAACCCCGTGACGCCTAATGGTGTCATGGGGTTTGCCACGTACAATGCCCTTGGCAATTGCGGTGTCACAGGAGGCGGAACGGGCAAGGTGGTACACGTAAAAACGCGTGCGGATCTCGAACGATATGCCTCAAGCACTGAGCCTTACGTCATCATCATCGACAGTGACATCACTGGCGGCGGAGTCAATGACTTGCAGGACGAAATACACGTCAACTCCAACAAGACCATCATCGGAGCTGGAAACGGAAAGACCCTCAACGGTGTGGCACTGTTGTCCCGCGACAAGCAGAATATCATCATCCGCAACATAAGGCTTACGCGAGGACGCATCGACGGTGTGGCTTTCCACAACTGCCATCACGTATGGGTTGACCATTGCGACTTCAGCAACTCCTACGACGGACTGCTCGACATAACCAACGGCTCCGACTTTGTCACTGTGTCATGGGTGAGGCTTCACGACCACAACAAGGTGAGCATAACCAACTCGGGCACCTGCCATTATGACGACTACAACAAGGAGCGCGTAACCTTCGCCCACTGCATGTTTGACAAGAACACCCAGCGCAACCCGCGCATCGGCTACGGCAAGATGCACATATACAACAGCTATTGGGAGAACATCAAGTTGTATTGCATAGGTTTCCACTCTCAGGCACAGGTGCTGTCGGAAAACAACTATTTTTCCGCCACTGCGCGACATCCTTTCTGCAACCAATACACCGACCTCCTACCCTACTGCGGATATCTGACCGATAAGGGTTCGTTCTTCGCAAAAGGTGACCCGGGAAGGAGTCACAACCGTCCCTTCACCGACATATTTTATAGTCCACTCGACTATTATGAATACAGTTTCGACCTTGACGCAGCCGAAGATGTGGCAAACAACACTCCCAACGGTGTTGGTCCTCAGGAGGGCATACAGTATGAGCCGATACTCAACCCAGGCAACGGAGCTATTGACATACCTCTATCGCAACGCCTCACTTGGGGAACGGTGGATGGAGCGTCTGCTATGAAGATGTATTTCGGCACAAAGCCCGATAAGCTTAAGCTGACAAGTCCCGAAGCCGTTAAACTCCGTCATTCCACACGATATTACTGGCGAGTGGCGGCTATAGTGGATGGCAAGGAACATCTGTCTCCGCTATATACCTTCACCACTGCATCCAACAAAGCCACCAAGCCCTATCCCGAATCAGGCTCCATGACACCTTGGTTGCGTTACCCTTCGTCAGGCACTGAGTTCTGCACGGATATGCCTCTCACATGGTGTCAGGCAGCGGATGCAGTTAAATATAAGGTATATCTCTCCGACAAGGAATCCTCGATCAACAAGAATCTCATTGGCGAGACATCCTCGCTTTCGCTCGTTCCCCCTTCGCTCTCCACGGGCATAAAGTATTATTGGCGAGTGGATGCAGTTAAGGCAAACGGTTCTGTTGTCAAAGGCGACGTATGGACGTTCGGCTCACCTGTAAAGAAATGGCATGAGGGTAAGAACGAGGCTGAGGATATGTATATATCCGGCATTGCCTTCCTCGAAAAGAATGAATCCGCATCCAACGGCGGTGTAGTTGTGGGCGACCAAGGTCCTGGAGCCATCTGCGGCACATGGGAAGGTGAGACGGGACGCTATGCCATAGAGACCGCGGTATTCAACCAGAAAAGCGGTGCCAACTATGTCGGCGTGTCTGTCAACGGAAAGCTCATTGACGAATGGTTGACCACCACCGATAATGATAACCTCGGCATAAGAAAGACGCGCAACACTGCAACGCTGCAACGCTGCAACGCTGCAACGCTGCAACGCGGAGATGAAATACGCATTGACTTCGTGGCTGGTCTTGTGGAGGGAAAGGTCAACGAAGGCCGCTCTCGCATTGACTACATAAATATCATTCCTACAAAGGATGAGTTTATCGAAGTCACACGTCCTTCGGGCATCCACCATTCTCCGGAACTTTCCATAGGTCATGACTGCGAGTATCTCTTATTGAAGGATATTGTCTTCACCGACACTCTTGGCACTATAGGCGACAAGGGAGACACACAGGTGAGAGACAAATTCTGTTCTTGGGTGTCGAAGACTTCCTCTGGATATACATTCTATGTCAAGCAAACGGCTATCGTTAAGTTCGTATATAGGAATGACGAAGGCAAGGAGACAGAAGTGATTAAGGATTTGGACAAG
>CALZAP010000309.1 GCA_945614335.1 uncultured Prevotella sp. | reverse complement strand
TCTTGCTGCGCTCCATTGAAATAAAGTTCGGCAAACTCGCCTATTTCCTCTTCCGTAAACACTTCTATCCAGAGCAGTGTGGTGAGCAGCGTGTTCAGTATGCTAACGTCGGTCGCGCCGCTCAGTTCTATGCCGGTGAAATAGTCGTTGAAGGCTTCCTTCATGTCTTCGGTGGTGTTGTAGAAGTCGAGCACAAAGAGGTCTTCGCTCACCTTGCCGAGGTCAGGTGCAGAACGGTTCAGCCTCGACAATGTCTGCACGGCTACCACTCCGTCGAGCGGCTTGTCTATATACATTGCCGTCAGCTTAGGCTGGTCGAAGCCTGTCAGGTATTTGTTGGCCACCACGAGTATTCTGTTTTCGTCTTCCTCGAAATTCTCTGCCGTCTTAGTGTCAGGAAAGCCGTTCATGTCCTTTTCCGTGTATTCCACTCCATCAATGGTTTTTGATCCAGAGAACGCTATCAGAATGTTGTACGGCAGTCGCATCTCACGTTTGAGTTTTTGCAGAGCATTGTAGTAGCGTATGGCACATTCTATGTCCCTTGTCACCACCATTGCCTTTGCCTTGCTCTTCAGTTTGTGGCTGCGATACACCTTTGCGTCGAAGTGTTCGAGCATCAGCCCTGCCTTTGCCTCTATGGTTCGAGGGTCGCGCTCTACCACACGGCGCAGCAGTTTCTGAGCCTTCTCGTTGTTGTATTCTGGGTTTTCCCTTATGCTCTTCACCAGCTCGTAGTAGCCCTTGTATGTGGTGTAGTTTGCCAGCACGTTTAGAATAAAGCCTTCCTCTATGGCCTGTTTCATCGAGTAGAGGTGGAAGGGGTGGAACTCTCCTTCTGCGTCTTTCTGTCCGAAGCGTTCCAGTGTCTCCTTCTTAGGAGTTGCGGTGAAGGCGAAGTAGGAGCAGTTGTCGCTCATCTTTCGGTTCTTCATCAGCCTCTCTATCAGCTCGTCGGTGTCGCCTTCTTCGTTGTCTTTGTTCTGCTGCATGGTGGCGTTCATCTTGTCGTGTGCTATTCCGCTTTGCGACGAGTGCGCCTCGTCTATTATTACCGCAAAGTTGTGGTCGCTCACGTTTGATATAGAGTCGCAGATATGTGGGAATTTCTGTATCGTGGTGATTATTATTCGTTTGCCTTGTTCGATGGCTTTCTTCAGGTCGCCCGAAGTGTCGGCGTGAGCTATTGTCTGCTTGTTTTCTGCAAATGCCTTTATGTCGTAGGTAATCTGCTTGTCGAGATTCTGCCTGTCAACCACCACAATCACCGAGTCAAACAGTTGCTTGTCTATGGCTTTTGCCCTCTTTGCCTCCATAGAGCGTGGGCAAGCCTTTATCAGCTTGTAGGCGAGCCACGTCAGCGAGTAGGACTTTCCAGATCCTGCCGAGTGCATTATGAGGTAGCGTTTTCCCACTCCGCAGCGTTCCACGTCTTCCTTCAGCAGTGTCACCACGTCGAGCTGGTGATAGCGTGGGAAGATGAGTTTCTTTGCGTTCTTCATTATGTGCGGCACCTTCTTCTTTGTCTTTTTCTCGCCGTAGTCCATCATGGTGTAGTTTGAGATGATGTCGGCAATGTTGTCGCGCGTCAGCACCTTTTCCCACATGTATGATGTCTTGTGTCCGTTTGGGTTCACAGGGTTTCCCTTTCCCTGTCCGTCGGGCAGTCCTTTGTTGAAGGGCATGAAATAGGTTTTTTCGCCACATAGTTTCGTTGTAAAGAACACCTCGTCCTTGTCCACGGTGAAGTGTGCAATGCACCGCCCGAAGTTGAATATCGTGTCGCGCGGACTGCGGTCTTTCTTGTATTGCCGCTGTCCGTCGTAAGCCGCCGTTTGGTGTGTCCAAGGGTTTTTCAGCTCGAAGGTCATCAGTGGCAGTCCGTTGACGAACACCACCATGTCTATCTCGTTTCCTGGATTTAGCAGCGAGTAAGTCTGCTGTCGGGTGACAGAGAATTGGTTTGTGGCATATTTCTCCTTCGACGCTTCGCTGTCGGCTGCCGTTGGTCGTGGGAAGAAGAGTGTCAGTTTCAGGTTCTGCACGCACACGCCATTTTTCAGCACATGTATTATTCCAAACGTCTTGATGTCTTGGTCGATGCACTTCTCCACTTCCTTCTCCATCTGTGTGCCAACATATTTGTCAAGCTCCTCTTGTTGCGTTGCGTGCAGGAAGCTCCACAGACGGCGGTGGTCGATGGCAAGTTTCGGGTCCATGTCCTTTGGAAGACCCCAATAGAACTTTCCGTCTTCTGGCTGCTGCGCGTCAACGTCAGCCGCTTTGCCACGTTCCTCTCTCGTAGTTCCCACGAGAGCCTTTTCTATCAGGCTTTCAAAAGCCTGTTCGTTCGTCGTTGTCGTTGTCATACCACTTTCACCTTTCCCGTTACTACGTCGTTGATTATTATCTGCTTCCGCTCTTGGAGGAGGGAAATCATCTTTTCGCATTGAGATATTTCCTCTTCAATTGGTTCTATTTTATTATTTATGTATATAACAATTTCCTTTTGGATTCCAATCTTTTTTGGATGTACAACAATAAGTTGTCTTATGTCATCTTTATTCAATTTTG
>CALZAP010000308.1 GCA_945614335.1 uncultured Prevotella sp. | reverse complement strand
GTCGTTACGAGTGCTCAGTGCGTGCATGGCGTTGAATCCGCCTACGCCGCAACCACAAATGGCTGCTTCAGCACCACCGGCAACGATGGCGTTAGCTTTTCCGAGACGAACGAGGTTGAATGCGTCGGCCAGTGCGTTTGTTGAAGAAGCGCAAGCCGAGGTTGTTGTATAGTTGGGGCCGTGGAAGCCGAAGTTTATTGATATCTGTCCTGCTGCGATGTCAGCAATCATTTTAGGGATGAAGAATGGGTTGAACTTTGGACCATCCTCCTCGTGGACACCGTAGTATTTCACTTCATCCTCGAAGGTCTTTATACCACCGATACCCACACCGAAAACCACACCGATGCGGTTTTTGTCAACGCTGTCAAGGTCCATTGCGCTGTCCTTCACTGCCTGCATTGCCGAAATCATTGCCAGCTGTGTGTAGCGATCCATCTTGCGTGCCTCTTTACGGTCGATGAATTCGGTGATGTTGAGATTCTTAACTTCGCATGCGAACTGTGTCTTGAACTTTGAAGCGTCAAACAATGTAATAGGCGCGGCACCGCTCACTCCGTTGATGAGGTTGTTCCATGTCTCCTCAGGAGTGTTGCCGACGGGAGTAACGGCTCCCATACCTGTTACAACTACTCTTTTTAATTCCATGTAAAAAAAATGATGTTGAAAAAGTTGAATGAAGACAATTGGGAATTTCAGAATGTGAAATTCCCAATTGGCATAGATTCAAGATTATTTTGAATTCTCTTCGATGTAAGCGATAGCGTCACCTACAGTGCCGATCTTCTCAGCCTTGTCGTCTGGGATAGATACACCGAAAGCCTTCTCAAATTCCATGATGAGCTCTACAGTGTCGAGAGAGTCTGCACCGAGGTCGTTAGTGAAGCTTGCTTCTGGCTTTACTTCTGCTTCGTCAACACCGAGTTTTTCTACGATGATTTCCTTTACTTTAGATTCAATTTCTGACATAATTTTGATGTTTAAAATGTTAATACTGATTTCTATCTTAAAGTTTTCGGGTGCAAAGTAACTAATTTTTAGTCAATTATGCAAATGTTTTTAAAGAAAAAGTGATTCAAATTGCACACTTAACCCTTGATTGTGCATGTTTTTTGACTAAAATCAAGTCTTTCTCACTCTTTTTTAGTGTGAATATTACATTTTTACTGTCTTCTCACGCCTCATATTTCTCTCGCCTAAGACGATAATTTCCTCGTTGTTCCTCAAAGCCTTCGGGGTGTGATTTCAGAAGACGTGTGTCGTAGAGTGGGTCGTAGAGGTCGAGTGGGGTGTTGCAACTGAAACCGGCGGGCAGGGGCGGAGGCGACACAAGGCCTGGATTTGGCACATGGAAGTATTGGCACAGTGCCTCAATCACCATATTGTCTGCATTGGTTTTCCCGTCGGCTGAATAGCCTGCGATGTGTGGTGTGGCTATGTAAGCCCGATGAAGGAGCTCTGGATTGATGTCGGGCTCGTTTTCCCATGTGTCTATCACGGCGGTGGATATTATGCCGCGGTCCATGGCCTCAATCAGTGAGCTCTCGTCCACCACGCCTCCGCGGCTTGTGTTTATGAGCGTAACGCCGGGACGTACCAGGCCCATAAGGAAATGGCGGTCGGCCAGATGGTAGGTGGGATGAGGGCCGCCGTGTGTGAGTGGCACGTGAAAGGTGATTACATCGGCATTGGTGCGGATGTCGTCAAGACTGACGAAATTGGGGTTGGGAATAAAGGGGTCGTTGACCATGACGCGCATGCCCAACTTCTCCCCTACGCGTTTTGCTTCTGTTCCTACATGTCCGCATCCCACGATGCCGAGTGTTGACTTGTCGAGCTTCAAGTGTTTGTCGCGCTGTAGTGTTAGCAGTGAGGTCTCGATATACTGTCCCACAGAGGGGGCGTTGCATCCAGGGCAGTTGACCCATCGTATGCCAGCGTTGTCGAGATATTCGGTGTCGAGATGGTCGATGCCTATGGTGGCAGTGGCCACAAACTTCACGTTGGTGTGGTCGAGCAAGTGTCTGTCGCAGCGTGTCCTTGTGCGTACGATGAGTGCGTCGGCGTCGGCCACGTCGTCGTGTGTGATGTCGGCTCCCTTGATGTATATTACATCCTTTGTTATCCTATCGAGAATTTCTCTGATATAAGGTATCTTGTCGTCAACAATTATTTTCATATAAATATAGATAAGGTGAACGAAAAAATGATGCTTTTTTGAGTATTCGGCCGCAAAAGTACATAAAAACTCTAAAAAATAACCTTATTTAGGGGAAAAAGTTCGTTTTTTGTTTGATAATTGAAAAAGAATGCTTAGATTTGCAGTTAAAAACGAAAAAAAGAATATTAAAATGTCATTTTCAGAACATTGCAACAAGGTATTCAATCAGGCAATAAGAGACTATCATCTCACAGACAATGTTGATGTGCAGATGAACAATCCTTATGAGCGAGGCACTATAGACTATAGTCTTTACATGAAGTGTTGGATAGACACGGTACAGTGGCATTTCGAGGATATCATACGAGATCCTCACATCAACGCCGAAGACGCCGTGGCGCTAAAGAGACGTATAGACAGGAGCA
>CALZAP010000307.1 GCA_945614335.1 uncultured Prevotella sp. | reverse complement strand
GCCAGGCATAAACAGAGTCGATGCCCTTTTCTCCAGTCTCCTTTCGCAGTTGGGCAGCAAGGCGTTCGGCTATTCCGTTTACGCATCCCACTGTCGGCACTATCCATATCTCGTTTCTCACTCCGATGTCGCCGTTCTTACGTTGGTATCCCATGAATGTCCTTTTCTCGTCTGCAATATCGAGTGTATTGTTTACTGGCGAGTATGTATAGTCAAGGGTGCCTGCAAGGTTGGTCTTCAGGTTGTTTTCGTTCACCCAGTCGCCGGCTTTCAGGTCTTCGATTGCGTGTCCGATAGGATAACCATATTTGATGATGTCCTCACCCTTTGCTGTATCCTTTAGCAGTACTTTGTGTCCGGCTGGCGTGTCTTGGTTGATGACGATGTCAATGCCGTCCACATTGATGATTTCGCCTTTTTTCATTGGCTGCAGGCAAACTACTACCGAGTCGGCCCTGTTGATTTTTAGAAAAGTTTTTTCCATTGTAGTTTATTGTTTTTTTATGAGTTATGTTTACCAAATAGTTATGTTCACCAAATAGTTATGTTCACCAAATGAGTTATGTTCACTAAATGAGTTATGTTCACTAAATGAGTTATGTTCACTAAAGCTGTGTCCTTCGATAGAAATCCACGTTTTCTTTTGTGAGGAGTTCTATGGGAACGTAGTTGACGGGGTTAACCTTCTTTTTCAGCACAATGGCTTCAAACAAGGTCTCTATGCACGAGTATCCCTGCATATATCCGTGCTGCGCGATGAGGAACGAGATGGAGCCAAGTTTCACGCAGTTGGCATTTTTCTCCACCATGTCGTATCCCATTATCTGCACGTCGCGTCTGTTGGTGCGCAAGAGGAAGTCGCCCACGAGATGCGCTTTAGAGTTGAAGGTGATGCAGTGGTGCGTGTTTGGGTGTGTTTCGAAATACTCTTCGAGGATGTCTTCATATTTTTCCCTTTCCACGTCAAGAGGCAGGTTGACTTCCTCGATGGCGATGTCGGGGAAGTGGTCGTGCATGTAATGGCGGAAGCCCGTCTCACGGTTTTCCTGTTGCTTGCTTGCCACGTTGCCGTCTTTCATCTGTTTCATCAGCATTATCTCTGTCTGTCCTTGTGCTATGAGCATAAGCATGCGTCCAGCGAAATATCCGCTACAGAATGAGTCTTGTCCGAAGAACGACAGCGGACGCAGGTCTGGCATGTAGGAGTCGAGAAGGATAAAAGGTATGGATGCTGAGTGCAGCTGGTCGGTGAAGTGTTTGGTCTCGGCCAACTTTGAGGGTACGATGACTACACCATCGGGTTTGTCCTTAAGGCATTCCTCGGTGACCTTTACAAACGTCTCTATGTCGTACCTTCTATAGTAGAACATCTTCACGCGCACATGGAAGTCACGACGTTTGTCGCATGCAGCCATCGCGCCTTCCTCGATCTCTTCCCAATAAGCTTCTGAAACGTGCTTGGGCATTATGCAGCAGAAGGTGTATTTCTTGTTGTAAGCCAAAGCACTGGCATAGACGTTGGGTCTGTAGTCCATGTCCTTAAGGGCTTTCTCCACCTTCTTTCTGGCGTCTTCCGACACGTTGGGGCGGTTGTGAAGCACCCTGTCAACGGTGCCGACCGACACGCCCGCCAACTCTGCCACATCTTTTATCCTTATCTTTTCTGTTGTCATTATTTGTAAGTAATATGCTTAATGATTGTGCAAAATTACCAATAATTATTGAATTGTGCGAATGCACAGCGCAATATTTTGCAAAAATATGAAGATTTTTTAGTTTTTTCTTCGTTGTTTCGGAAAAAAGTGCTAATTTTGTCCCGCAAACAGTTATAAAGTAATCTACAAATACATCAACAACAAGTAAAAAAATGGCTAAAGTAGTTACATTAGGAGAAATAATGCTCCGTCTGTCTTCACCAGGACAGAAAAGATTCGTACAGAGTGAATACTTCGACGTTGTATATGGTGGCGGCGAAGCAAATGTAGCAGTGAGCTGTGCCAACTACGGGCATGAGGCTTGCTTTGTTTCAAAACTGCCCAAGCACGAGATTGGCCAGTGTGCTGTCAACGCATTGCGTAAGTATGGCGTGAACACCGACTTCATAGCCCGTGGTGGTAATCGCGTGGGTATCTACTATCTTGAGACAGGTGCTTCCATGCGTCCGTCGAAAGTGATCTATGACCGTGCGGGAAGTTCGATAGCTGAGGCTGATCCTGAAGATTTCGATTTCGACAAGATAATGGAGGGAGCCGACTGGTTCCATTGGAGCGGCATCACTCCAGCCATCAGCGACAAGGCGGCCGAGCTCACACGTCTGGCTTGCGAAGCTGCAAAGCGTCATGGCGTCACGGTGTCTGTCGATCTGAATTTCCGTAAGAAATTGTGGACTTCAGAGAAAGCCCAAAGCATCATGAAGCCTCTGATGAAGTATGTGGATGTGTGTATCGGAAACGAGGAAGACGCACAGCTCTGTCTTGGCTTTAAGCCTGAGGCTGATGTCGAAGGCGGAAAGACCGATGCTGAGGGATATTACGGCATCTTCAAGGGTATGATGGATACTTTCGGTTTCAAGTATGTAGTTTCTACTCTCCGCG
>CALZAP010000306.1 GCA_945614335.1 uncultured Prevotella sp. | reverse complement strand
ACACCGCCGCCTGCTTGAGGTGGGAGCCCACTGCCGCCCTTACAACCGCTGTTCCGTCGGCGTGTGCTACGAGGGCGGGCTCGACTCCCAAGGGCGGCCCCTGCTTCTCCAGCCGCTGCTACCGCTATCTCGACGAGGTAAACATCAGCTGACGGCGCGGCCCGCATCTCGCGAAGCTGATATGTTAAAACTCCAAAAATTTTGAAAATAATCTTGCCTGTATCGCAAATAATACAAAGAAATACACTATCTTTGTGCACGTCAAGGCCACATACTGCTTTCATAAGCCTACAATTTTGAGGGTTAGACAATAAAAATATCGCCCCAAAGATAGCAAAACAGCATAAATAATGACATTTGGAAATATAAAGATAATAGAAGGCGAATTTGAGAAACATCTGGAACTGCAGTTCGCTCCTACAATAAAGGCGGGATTTCCCAGTCCTGCCGACGACTATACGCACGACAGCATCGACTTCAACCGCGACCTAATACGTAATCCTGACGCCACGTTCTACGGAAGGGTGGACGGCGACTCGATGATAGATGCGGGTATATGCGATGGCGACATTGCCGTGATAGACCGTTCGGTGGAGGCACAGAACGGAGATGTGGTGGTGGCCTTTGTCAACAACGAGTTCACCATAAAGTATCTAGACCTCACACATAAGGAGGAGGGATATATAGAACTGAGGCCTGCCAACCGCGACTTCCAACCTATCAGAATAGACGACGGCGACAGGTTTGAGGTGTGGGGAGTGGTGGTCTGGACAATAAAAAACTGGAAACATAAACGACCAAATTAAGCAATGATATTCTATTTTTCAGGCACGGGAAACAGTCGGTGGGCGGCTCTGCATCTTGCGAAAGCCATTGGCGAAGAGGCCGTGGATATGGCTACACTGATGTATGGCAGTGAAGGCATGAGGAAAGAGAGGCTCGTTTTCAAACCAAAGGACAACGAGCGAATAGGCTTCTGCTTCCCGATACACGGATGGCAACCGCCACACATAGTGAGACAATTCTGGCGGCTGCTCGACATTGTGGCGGAGAAGAAACCGTATTGCTACATAGTATGTACATGTGGCGACAACACCGGCAACGCCATGGATATAGCCGAGCGGGAACTGAAGGCCTGCGGGCTGACTCTCGACGCAGCATTTTCACTGCAGATGCCGGAGACTTACGTGGCTCTGCCTTTCATGTATACCGACACACCCGAGCGGGAACGGGAGAAAACGGCAAAGGCTCTCGACGACTTGAGGTTGTATGAAAAAACTATTGCTGAAAGGAAAACCGGAGAGAGACATCTCGTAAAAGGCACCTTGCCATGGATGCTTACATACGTGGTGGGAGGATATTTCAACGCAAGGATGATAAGCGACAGGAAATTCACCGTTGACGAGCAGCAATGTGTGGGATGCGGACTGTGCGCGAAAAGCTGTCCGGTGGGCGACATAACGATGGGCAACGGTAGTCCCGAGTGGCTGCACGACGGGCGATGCACCTGCTGCATGTCGTGCTATCACCACTGTCCACATCATGCCATAAACTATGGTAACATCACGAGAAAGCGAGGACAGTATTTCTTCGGACATACATAACTTTAAATAAATATTTTCATGACAGGAATGAAACGATTCATAATGGCTGCTACGATGGCGGCCTTTGTAGTGGCTGGATGGGCGGCAAAAGCCTATCCGGGTAAGACAACGGTGAGACAGGGCGACGGTACCAAGATTGTGGTCCAGCTTCACGGCGACGAATATGCACATTACTACACTGCCGCCGATGGGGCGATACTGAAGATGATGGGAAACCAGCTGTATGTGGCTCAACAGGATGCCGACGGAAATATTGTGGCGTCGGGAGTGCTGGCACACGAACCCGGGGAAAGGGGACTGGTGGAAAGCGTGGCCGTGGACTGGCAGGACCGAAAGGCCATGATGCTGAAGATGATGGAGATGCAAAACACGGGGCGTCAGATAACTCGAGCGTCGAGTTACAATAGCCTGTTTCCAAGCACTGGGTCGCCAAAGGCCATTGTGCTCTTGGTAGAGTTCAGCGACCTTGGCTTTAAAGTGGACAAACCGAAAGAGCAGTTTGAGAAATACCTTAACTCAAGCGAGAAACTGACTGACGGCAATCAGACGGCACACAATAACTTCAGTAGCGTGAAGCAGTATTTCACCGACATGAGCTTTGGAAAGTTCACCCCGCAGTTTGACCTCTACGGCCCATATAAGGTGAACGGATCGTTTGCCACCTACGGAAAGAACGACAACATGGCATTGCTGTTCAAGGACGCCTGCATTGCTGCCGACGACGACATAGACTTCTCGCAGTATGATGCCGACGGCGACGGAAAGGTGGACCTGGTATACATCATCTATGCCGGATATGGCGAAAACTATGGTTCGAACAACAGCAACTATATCTGGCCGCGGTCTGGAACGGTGAGTCTGACGGAGACTTTCGACGGAAAGAGAATAGAGAGGTATGGGGTGAACAACGAGCTGTTTGGGGAAGAGAGCGACGAGAAGGAAAATGGGGCAAGGCTGAATGGCATCGGACTGTTCTGCCATGAGTTCTGCCAC
>CALZAP010000305.1 GCA_945614335.1 uncultured Prevotella sp. | reverse complement strand
AATCTTTATTATGAGGTACGCGCGAAGACAAAGGACGTTGACAAGGATATTATTAAGTTCATAAGACAGCATCCGGGAAAGAGCGGCATCATCTATTGTCTGTCGAGGAAAAAGGTGGAAGAGCTGGCGGCCATATTGAAGGCCAACGAGATAAAGGCTGCCGCATATCATGCCGGACTGGACTCCAACACACGCTCGCAGACTCAGGACGACTTCCTTATGGAACGCATCGACGTTATTGTGGCGACCATAGCCTTCGGTATGGGAATAGACAAGCCCGACGTGCGCTTCGTTATTCACTATGACATACCGAAGAGCCTGGAAGGATACTACCAGGAAACAGGTAGGGCCGGACGCGATGGAGGAGAGGGCATCTGCCTGGCGTTCTATAGCTACAAGGACCTTCAGAAACTCGACAAGTTCATGGAAGGGAAACCTGTGGCGGAACAGGACATCGGCCGACAGCTGCTACAGGAAACGGCTGCGTATGCAGAGACTTCAGTATGCAGAAGGAAAATGTTGCTTCATTATTTTGGCGAGCAGTATGACAAGGACAACTGCGGAAACTGCGACAACTGCCTCCATCCACGGAAGAAAATTGAAGCCAAAGACCAGATGGTCATAGCCTTGAAGGCTATCATCGCCATAAAGGAAAACTTCCGCGCCGACTATGTGGTAGACTTCATCACCGGTAAGGAATCCAATGAGATTCTTGCCCACAAGCATCAGAACCTTGAAGAGTTTGGCTCTGGCGAGGACGACGACGATAAGATATGGAGCCCGCTGCTCAGGCAGGCTGTCATTGCCGGTTATCTGAAGAAGGATGTGGAGAACTACGGACTGCTGAAAATCACTTCAGACGGAAAGAAGTTCATCAAGAACCCCAAGTCGTTTGAGATTGTTGAGGACAAGGAGTTTGACGACGACTATTCAGAGGAAGGCGGCGAGACCACCAGTGCCCTCGACCCTACACTCTGTGCCATGTTGCGTGACCTTCGCAAAAAGGTGTCGAAGCAAATGGAGCGCCCGCCGTATGTCATCTTCCAGGATGTGTCCATCGACCAAATGGCCACCGACTATCCCGTGACGCTCGAAGAGCTGAAAAGCATACAGGGTGTGGGAGAAGGAAAGGTAAGACAACCGTATGCCAAGGAGTTTGTCAATTTGATAAAGAACTACTGCGAAGAAAACGACATAGTAAGACAGGCAGACCTTAGGGTGCGTACGGTGGCAAAGAAGTCGATGCTGAAGGTTAGCATCATCCAGGGCATCGACCGCCAGATAGCTCTCGACGACATCGCCAACGCCAAGGGTATAGACTTCGACGAGATGTTGGACGAGGTGGAGGCTATCGTATACTCCGGAACGAAACTCAATATCGACTATTTCCTCGAAGAAGTGATGGACGAGGAACATGTAGACGATATCTACGACTATTTCCTCGACTCCGACACCGACGACCTCGACACGGCGATAGAAGAGTTAGGTGACGACTATTCCGAAGATGAAATTCGCCTGGTAAGGATAAAGTTTATTTCTGAAATGGCAAATTAAAGTTAAAAATCTTAATAACGCTCTTTATATAAGAAATTTGTGCTAAATTTGCACGCAATAAAAAAGAAAAGAACATTTATGGCATCATTTATTGCAGATAAAATCGTAATGGACGGCTTGACTTTCGATGACGTCCTGCTTATTCCAGCCTACTCAGAGGTACTGCCAAAATCGGTAGAGTTGAAAACTAAGTTCTCTCGCAACATCGAGCTGAACGTGCCATTCGTCACAGCTGCCATGGACACCGTGACCGAGTCGCAGATGGCTATCGCCATAGCAAGAGAAGGCGGTATTGGAGTGATTCACAAAAACATGACCATTGAGGACCAGGCACGTCACGTAGCCATCGTGAAACGTGCGGAGAACGGTATGATCTACGATCCAGTGACCATACGCCGCGGCTCTACTGTCAAGGATGCTCTCGACATGATGGCAGAATACCATATCGGAGGTATTCCTGTTGTTGACGAAGAAAACCATCTCGTGGGTATCGTCACCAATCGTGACTTGCGTTTCGAGCGCAGGCTCGACAAGCAGGTTGACGAGATTATGTCAAAGGAAAATCTTGTCACCACACACCAGCAGACCGACCTCATTGCCGCTGCACAGATTCTGCAGGAAAACAAGATAGAGAAGCTCCCGGTAGTCGACAAGGACAATCATCTTGTGGGACTTATCACATACAAGGACATCACCAAGGCAAAGGATAAGCCCATGGCTTGCAAGGACGAGAAAGGCCGTCTGCGCGTAGCGGCTGGAGTAGGAGTGACCGCCGATACCCTTGACCGCATGCAGGCACTCGTTGACGCCGGTGCTGATGCCATCATCATCGACACAGCCCATGGCCATTCAAAATATGTCATTGAGAAGCTCGTGGAGGCTAAGAAGTCGTTCCCGAAAGTTGATATCGTTGTCGGTAACGTGGCAACAGGAGAAGCAGCAAAAATGCTCGCTGACAATGGTGCTGACGCAGTAAAGGTGGGCATCGGTCCAGGCTCTATCTGTACCACACGTGTCGTAGCCGGAGTGGGAGTACCACAGCTCTCGGC
>CALZAP010000304.1 GCA_945614335.1 uncultured Prevotella sp. | reverse complement strand
AACCAGATGGTTATGGGTATCAACCACGAGGTATTCGGCGACGACTCTACAAAGACCATCTCGCTGAAGAACTTCATGGCTGGCTTCGTTTCTGGAGTTACAGGCAAGAAGGGCCTCATGACTGTTGAGGAAGCAGGTATCATGGCTCAGACCAAGATGCAGCAGATAAAGTCGAAGACTATGGAAACAAAGTACGGCGACAACAAGAAGAAGGGCGAGGACTTCCTGGTTGCCAACAAGAAGAAGGAAGGCGTGAAGACTCTGCCAAGCGGCGTACAGTATAAGGTGATTAAGGAAGGTACTGGTGCCATTCCTTCAGACACTTCTATGGTTTCATGCCACTACGAGGGCCGCACCATCGACGGCAAGGTGTTCGACAGCTCTTACAAGCGCAACCAGCCTCTCAAGCTCCGCTGCAACCAGACCATCAAGGGCTGGACAGACGCTATGGTTCACATGCCTGTAGGTTCTACATGGGAAGTTTACATTCCACAGGAACTGGCTTACGGCGACCGCGAGCAGGGCGATATCAAGCCTTTCTCTGTTCTTATCTTCAAAATCGAACTCTTGGGAATTGAAAAGTAGTTTTTGGGAAGTTGACAAGTTGACGAGTTGACAAGTTGACGAGTTGATACTTAGTTGACGAGTTGATACTTAGTTGACGAGTTGACGAGTTGACTGACAAACATCATGATAATGAAAAGACAAACAATGATAATTGCACTCGCCATGATTATGGCGGGTGCATTTTGCGTTGACGGCAACGCGGGGAAAAAGAAAAGCAAAGAGAAGAAAAATGAAAAGGAAGCCGTTGTGATGAACAACGAGTCGGACACCTTAAGCTATGTGGCCGGAATGAGCATGACACAGGGACTCATGCCCTTTCTCACACAGTCGTTGGGAGTGGACACTGCCTATATGGCAGACTTCGTGAAAGGTTTTCAGGAAGCGGTGAAGGCTGCCAACGACCCGCAGTTCAAGGCATACACAGCTGGCATTGAGATAGCCAAGCAGGTGAAGGAGAAAATGCTTCCGGGACTGGCGCGCGACCTGAAAGACTCTCCCGACTCGCTTGTGGAGGAACTGGCATTGCGCGGCTTCACGGATGCCCTGCAAGGCGACACCACCTATTATAATATAGATAACGCTGCACTGCTCTTCAAGGACATGCTATCGGAGGCCAAGGAAGCAAAGACGGAAAAGCTATATGGAGAAAACCGCCGCGCAGGAGAGAACTTCCTGGCTGAAAACGCAAAGAAGGAAGGCGTGGTGACCACACAGAGCGGACTGCAGTACAAGGTGCTCGTGGCTGGTGAGGGAGAGAAGCCTCAAGTGACCGACCGCGTGAAGGTGAACTACGAAGGACGCCTTGTCGACGGCACCGTGTTCGACTCCTCTGCCAAGCACGGCGACAAGCCCATAGAGTTCAGGGCGAACCAAGTGATAGCAGGATGGACAGAAGCTCTTTCACTGATGCCTGTGGGCAGCAAATGGGAAATATACATCCCATACAACCTCGCCTACGGCGACCGCGACCAAGGCAAGATAAAGCCATTCAGTGCCCTTGTCTTCACCGTAGAACTGGTGGAAATAGTGAAAAAGTAACCATTTTGTATATTTTTTGCAGTTTTTTCTTGACTATATCATAAAAATGTCGTACTTTTGCTGACAATTTGTGACAACAACAACCGAGACTGTTAAACACAACATCAACAAACAACAATTATTCTTATCGATATAAAATGGAAAAAATTGATAACCTCGACAGGAAAATACTAAGTATTCTGTCGCAAAACGCGAGAATTCCGTTTAAGGACGTGGCTGCGGAATGCAATGTTTCGAGAGCGGCTATACACCAACGTGTACAACACCTTATAGAAGGAAACGTGATAATGGGAAGCGGATTTGACGTAAACCCGAAATCACTCGGATACTCTACATGCACATACGTGGGCATAACACTGGAAAGAGGAAGCATGTACAAGGACGTAGTGGAACGTCTGCGACATATTCCGGAGATTGTGGAGTGTCATTTCACAACAGGTCCTTACACCATGCTCGTGAAACTGTATGCACGCGACAACGAGCAGCTCATGCACCTTCTCAACGGACAACTGCAGAGCATTCCGGGAGTGGTGGCCACTGAAACTCTCATCTCGTTGGAACAAAGCATCAAGAGAGAAATTGCAGTGAAAGTTGAAGAATAATTATGAACAACAAATTCAACTGGAAAGAACAACTTAAAAAAGTGTACGACCGGTTTCCGGAAGCTGATAGGCGTCCGGTAATCGGTCTTACCGCCAATTATGCCGACGGCGAGCAACGGCTCACCGCCTTTTACTATAAATCGGTGGAAAAGGCTGGAGGAGTGCCTGTAGTCATTCCGCCCATAGACAATCCCGACACTATCATCAACACGCTCGAACGCATCGACGGACTAATACTCACTGGCGGTGCTGACTTCAATCCGCTTTATTGCGGAGAGCAACCCTGTCGCAAACTTCACTCAATAAACAGCGAGCGTGACCTTCCGGAACTTCTTGTCACACGACTGGCCTACAACAGGCAAATACCCATTCTCGGCATCTGCCGCGGAATACAGACACTGGCAATGGCACTCGACGGG
>CALZAP010000303.1 GCA_945614335.1 uncultured Prevotella sp. | reverse complement strand
GGCTACCATGGAAACGGTGATAAAGGAAACGCTCAAGAATACAGGCATATTGTATAAGCTCGACCTCAACGACCAAAGAGCATTCCTCACACTCAAACTTGACCGGGGAGTGGAAACCAAGTTCAACCTGTCTTATAAATCCTTTATGGACAAGATTCCCTATGTGGTATCTACGGTGAGACAGCTGAACGCCATCATGAACTCGCTCGACCAGCCGCTCCGCGTCAAAACAACATATCATGGCGATAAAGACAAATGGGAAGAATCAAAATGAAGGAGATTGAACGTTGAAAATTGAAAATTGAAAATTGAAAGATTGAATTATGTCTATTAATATTGACTCCAGGGAGTTGAAGAAGATTCTCGATGTCACTCCCTCTACACAAAACATCATGCTCGTGGGACGACACGGCATTGGAAAGTCGCAAATCCTGACGCAGTATTTCCAGGAAAAGGGAATGGACGTGGTTGCTCTGTTCCTCGGACAGATGAGCGACCCAGGAGACCTCATCGGACTGCCCACAAAGAACACGGAGACGGGAAAGACTGACTTCATGCCGCCATACTGGTTTCCTGTTGACGGCAAACCGATAGTGCTCTTCCTCGACGAGTTGAACCGCGCCCGTCCCGAAGTGCTGCAAACCATCATGGACCTTGCCCTCAACCGCAAACTGGCAGGACGCATGTTGCCAGAAGGCAGTCGTGTAATCTCAGCCGTCAACGATGGCGAGGAATATCAGCTCACCGACCTCGACCCTGCCTTGGTGTCGCGCTTCAATGTGTATCACTTCCGCCCTACGGCTGAGGAATGGCTGCTATGGGCCACACAGAAAGGACTCGACACAAGGGTGACGGACTTCATACAGGACTCGCCTATGTTTCTCGACGGAGACGAGCGAAGCCGCACCGCCACCGACTCAGGACTGGAGAAGTCGCCCGACCGAAGGGCTTGGCACAAGGTGTCGGACTGCATCGCAGGAACGTCACAACTTACCGACCTGCATCGCAAACTCGTGGCAGGCATCGTGGGAGCGCAAGCCACGAGCAAGTTCTTCGCATTCCTTTCCAACAACCGCATCGTTACGGGCAAGGACGTGCTGCTCAGCTTCTCCAAGGTAAAGGCACAACTGTCGGCATACGACATCCACCAACTGTCCATCGTCAACGAGTCACTGTTCAGATTCTTGGAGACACAGAAGCTGAAAGCCAAGGAGAAAACCACTGCCAAGGGCGGATTGACCTCATATCTCGACCTGCTCGACTCTGAGGGCAAGCGAGAGGCCATAGCCCACTTTGCCTCAATGTTCGAGAACGGCACTTATCCCCAAGCCATCATGTTCATGATGACCGAGACACCCGAGGTCTATCGCACCATCATGAAGTTCATCAGCGGCATGTAGCGGAAGGAGGCGTAAGAATATGGCAAAGATGACGAAAAATGTGTTCCAGCGTATCTCCGAGAAATGGTTTCTCTTGGAGCCGACCTTGTTTGCCGTATATTGCTCCCACCAGATGACTCCCAACAAGGCACTGCATTGCATGATGCGCACAGGACAGGGACGCATAGAATACAATCCCGACATCGTGGCGCAACTTGAAGACGAAGTGGTGGAGGAATATCTCAAGGCAGAGATAATACGCATCCTACTGAAACACCCATACGACCGACTGCCCCGCGACTGCTCCCCTATGGCATGCACGTTGGGCAGCGACTGCACATTGTCCTCATATCTGAAATGGAAGCATATCAGCATTGCCGCACCCTCCGACTTCGGACTTCCCAAAGGGGAATACTACGAATGGTATGCAAGGCATATTCAAGGGAAAGCCTCTGGAGCTTCTGCTGATTCTGAAAAAGACAGCAGGGAACAGCAGGGAAATGGCGGCAGCCCCTCGTCTGCAATGGCAAAATCAGAGCAGTCCGCCTTATGGGAAGAGGACGAACTGATGCAGATTGCCGTCAACGACATCGTGGAAAACGTGAAATCGTGGGGTTCTATCCCGGGAAATCTCGTCGAGACCATAATAGCCTCAACCAAGGCGCGCATCGACTACCGCAAGGTGCTCTCCGGCTTCCGTGCCAGCTGCATCTCCATGCGCCGCAGTCTCACGAGAATGCGTCCCAACCGCCGCACAGGCTTTGCCAATATGGGCAGCATCTACCGCTTCCGCACCAACATACTGGTAGCCGTGGATGTGAGCGGTTCGATAGCCAGTCGCCGTCTTGCCGACTTCTATTCCGTCATCAACCGTTTCTTCCGCTATGGTGTGGAGAACATCGACGTGATGCAGTTCGACTGCGCCGCAGGCGAAGTCACATCCCTAAAGAAAGCATCTCGCAAGGTGGAGATACACGGACGAGGCGGCACCGACTTCCAGTGCGTCATCAACTATGCCAACACCGCACGTTGTTATGACGGACTCATCATCATCACCGACGGCTGCGCTCCCCCACCCTCCATCCCACAAGGATTCCGCCCTCGCCTACTCTGGATATGTGAAGACCAACAGGCATACGACTCATATCACCAGTGGATGCAGCAGACAGGAAGGGTATGTATTATTAATTAGGGGAAGTTAAAGAAGTTAAGGAAGTTAAAGACAATAGTTATGGAAACAACAATAAGT
>CALZAP010000302.1 GCA_945614335.1 uncultured Prevotella sp. | reverse complement strand
GATGTGTTTGAGAATTATTTTGCCTACCTCAAAAGCAAGTCTCTGACGGCAAAGGAAATTTATGACGGCATGATGCAACTGCTCTTCAACGGCTATACCCCTGGCAGTAGCCTGGTGCTCGACAATATGCGTGGCGTGGATGGCGAAATCTCACTCTATACCGCCCACAACGAGCATCGCCCGTTTGGAGTGGTAAACGTGGGCAAGCCTTTGGATGTGGTGAAGGCGTGTCAGGGATTTGCGGAAACACGTGCCACAGACTTCACGGGAGGTGTGTCACGTTTCGACGCCGTGAACGATGACGACTCTACAGTCAACCTGCTCATCGGGGCGAAGAAGTTCACCGAGGGGTGGTCGTCTTGGCGTGTGTCAACCATGTGTCTGATGAACGTGGGCAAGAGCAAGGGTTCGGAGATTATCCAGCTCTTTGGCCGTGGCGTGCGCCTGAAGGGATTTGGTTTCTCCTTGAAGCGCACCAACGCATTGGATCCAGAACTTTTACCCGAGGGGTTGCCTTATCATGTAGATGTGCTGGAAACATTGCGCATCTTCGGTATGGACTCAAAGTATGTGTCAAAGTTTGAAGAGGAGATAAAGAAGGAGGAGATAAAGCCTGAGACGATAACCATCAGGATAAAGCCTACATTCAAGGACATCGAGGCGAAGAACCTCTGTCATCTGCGCGAGCCGGAAGACGTGACGAAGAAGTTCTTTGCCGACCATCCACGCATTGACCTTGACTATGACAATGACTATCAGCTGTCGCTGACCCTTGACAGATACCCCAACGTCTATCACAATTCAAGCAAGGCCATTGACAAGAAAGAGGATGAGCATGCGACCATAAAAAAGAACAGCATAAAATTCAGGAACGATGCAGACAGATACCGCGAGATAAGGCTGATAGACAAGTATCACCTCTGGCTCGAACTGCGCGAGTATAAGTTGCGCGAGCAGTTCTACAACATATACATCAGCTACGACAAAATGGTGGAACTGCTTTGGAAGAATGATGCATGGTACACGCTCTATGCCTCTGACGAATACCTGCGTTCGGGCAGCCTGCAGCAGCGTGTGGAGCGTTGGCAGGAGATGGCCCTGTCACTGCTGAAGATGTATCTGAAGGCGTTCTTTACATTGCACAAGAAACAATGGCTGAGCAAGAACACCAAGGTTGACAAGCTAAGGGAATCGGATGTGATGCAGGACAAGGAATACCGTCTGCAACTACACCCTGAGCAAAAGACTGAATACTTGTTGAGATTTTTAGGAAAAATACAGGGGAAACTGGAGGAGGATGAGGTAAGGAATGACCTGGCGCCTATACTGCCACAGAAGTTCAAGGCCATATTCTTTGACAGACATCTCTTTCAGCCTCTCTTGTCTTATCCGCTAAGGAAAGGTGAGAAGCAGGAGATACCTGTCACACCAGTGGCTCTGAACGAGAGCGAGACGGAATTTCTTAAAGCAATGATGAATTATTGCAGCGGGGAACATGAGGAACTTGCCGGTTGCGAGCTGTATCTGTTGCGCAACAAGAGCAAGCAAGGCACGGGATTCTTTACCAATGCCGGATTCTATCCTGACTTCATCATGTGGATAGTGAAGGGCAAGCATCAATGGATAACCTTTATCGAGCCTCATGGCATGTTGCACGAGAAGGGTGACGTGCTGAGTTGTGACAAGGTGAAGCTGGCGCATACCATCAATGACATCGAAGATGTAAAAAAGCATAAGCACCTTACGCTTAACAGCTACATCATCACTCCAACGCCGATAATGCGCATCTGGCCTTCCTGTGCGCCAAAGAACAATCAGGAGGAGGCTTTGCGCATACTGCACGAAAACCATCTGTATGCCGCTGAGGAAGGAATGGACAATGTAGTGAGAGCAATAGTGAAGGAGGTGATTAGCAAGAAGTGACATTAAAAACTATTTGTAATTATCAAATAGATTAGAACCAGGAACTTCATTTATCGAAATCACCTTTAGATTGTCGATGCTATATCTTATTGCAGCAGATTTGTCATATCAAATTCTGCCAAAATATGAAAAAGAAGGACATTGCCATATTCATCATAACACTTATTGTTCCATTCCTTATCATAACGCCTTTCTGCATCAAGAAATGTGAGAGTAAAGAGATGAAAAAGAATGGGGCGAGACGTGATGTCGTAAATCATGGCACCAAACCTGATCCGGCAATATGTGAACATCCTGACGGCATAGACTTGAGTCACCATTATGATTGTTCTTGAACGTTTCACACTGTATTATTTTGATATTGTTCCGTGTACCAATGCAAGAATACTGCCTTTTCTCTAAAGGAACACCTCCTGTTTTGCCATATTTACTATCAAACGGATCCTCTTCCTTCCATGATTTCTTGCTCTTAGAAAACGATTGTGACCAACAAAACTTACATGGAGCTGTTTTGGCATCCAATTAATCAGAGACTCGTTTTTATCTCCGTAAATAACTGCGGCATCAGGAGATATGCGCTTAGAGTACCTATAGTGGAAACTATTACAGCTCCACTGTTTCATGATATAGCCAAAACTAAAACATTCAAATAATGTAACGGGGCAGAGAACCTGTCCCTCTGACCCTTTTTAACGACATCACCAGGATGCGTCGGAATTCTATATGTGGTTCCTTCCATTTAAGCTGC
>CALZAP010000301.1 GCA_945614335.1 uncultured Prevotella sp. | reverse complement strand
GTTCTATCGTGACTTTGAGGATATGAAAGACGAAAAGTGTGACGGAATGATTATTACCGGAGCTCCTGTGGAGACTTACGACTTCGAGGAGGTGAAATATTGGGACGAGGTGAGCTCCATCTTCAAGTGGGCAAGGACACATGTCACTTCCACCATGTATATCTGCTGGGCTGCACAGGCTGGACTGTACTGCCACTACGGAATACCGAAATATCCATTGGACAAAAAGATGTTCGGAATATTCAAGCAGAAAACCCTAACTCCGGAACTTCCAATATTCAGAGGTTTTGACGATGTGTTCAACATGCCTCACAGCAGGCATACTGAAATAAGACGCGAGGACATTGAGGCATGCAAGGACTTGACAATCATTGCCGAGTCGGAAGAGTCTGGAGTGAGCATGGTGATGGCAAGGGATGGACGAGAGTTCTACATAACAGGACATCTCGAATATGCGCCTGACACACTCGACAAGGAGTATAAACGCGACATGGGTATAAGAGATGACGTGGGAATGCCGGTGAACTATTATCGTGACGACAATCCTGACAATAATCCCGTCGTGACTTGGAGAGCCCACGCTAACCTGCTGTACAGCAACTGGATAAACTATTATATCTATCAGGAAACACCTTACGACATAGATAAGATTTGCTAAATACAGGGTTTTGATTTTTTTTTAAAGATAACAGGGTGATAAGAAAACTTGAACTACTTGCTCCAGCGAAAAACCTGGAGTGCGGAAAGGCGGCTGTCGACCATGGAGCTGACGCTGTATACATTGGTGCGGAAATGTTTGGGGCAAGGGCTGCCGCCGGTAATCCTGTCTCTGACATAGAGGAGCTGTGCCGATATGCTCACCAGTTTGGAGTAAAGGTGTATCTAACGGTAAATACCATTATTTACGACAACGAGATAGAAAGGGTGAAACTGCTGCTCGAAAAGCTGGACAGGGCTGGAGTGGACGCAGTGCTCGTACAGGACATGGCTCTTGCCGAAATGGTAAGGGAGATGCAAAAGAACGGTTCGACAATGGAATTGCATGCAAGCACCCAAACAGACAACCGCACAAAAGAAAAGGTGGAGTGGCTCGCCAGTCTGGGATTTAATAGGGTGGTGCTCGCAAGAGAACTCTCGATAGATGAAATCGCTGCCATACACAGGGCACTGCCCGAGGTGGAACTGGAAGTGTTTGTTCATGGGGCTTTGTGTGTGAGCTACAGCGGACAGTGCTATGCGTCGCAATATTGTTTCTCACGTTCGGCCAACAGGGGAGAGTGCGCACAGTTCTGCCGTTTGAAGTTCGACCTCGTCGACTCTCAGGGAAAGGTGGTGGAACATGACAGGCACCTGCTGTCGCTGAAGGACTTCTGCCAGATAGACAATCTTGAACGACTCGCAGAGGCTGGCGCCACTTCGTTCAAGATTGAGGGAAGGCTGAAGGATGTGGCTTACGTGAAAAACGTCACAGCGGCATACAGCCAAAGACTTGATGAAATAGTAAAGGCTCATCCTGACAAATATTGCCGCTCTTCAGTGGGAAGGGTAGAACTTTCATTTACACCAAGTCTTGAAAAGACATTCAACAGAGGATACACTACATATTTTGCCGACGGACGACAACCGGACATCTTTTCTCCCGACACGCCGAAGGCTCTTGGCGAGTATGTGGGAAAGGTGAAGGAGGTGAGAAGACAGGCTGTTGTCGTGGCTGGAGTGGCTTCGTTTGCCAACGGAGATGGACTGTGCTTCATAAATCAAGAACGACAGCTTGAGGGATTCAGGGTCAATAGGGCAGAAGGCAATCATCTCTATCCTTCGGCAATGCCAAGAAACCTGCGTCCTGGTATGGCTTTATACAGAAACAACGACCAGACGTTTGAAAAAACACTTGCCAAGCAAACTGCTGCGAGAATGATAGGAGTGGACATGACTTTCCGTGAAGTGGAAAATGGATTCGCCCTTGATTGCGTGGCAGAAGACGGAAGAAAATGTTGTGTGACCGTTGAGGCTGAGCATTCCAAGGCACAGAAACCACAACATGAGAATATCGAAAGGCAGTTGACGAAACTTGGAAATACCATTTTCTCATGCCGAAGGATGATTGTGGACGATAGCTTCTGCTGGTTTGTGCCATCGAGCCTTCTTGCGGCAATGAGACGCGAAATGGTTGAAAAACTTACGGCACAAAGACCTCAGATTGACCACAATATCTCCTTGCAAGAGAATAAAACGGAGGAAGTGGAATGTCCTGCGCTAAATAAAGAGTCACAGGCAAGCAGTTGTGGCGGCTATCTGTTCAATGCCTCCAATGCCCGTTCAGTGGCTTTCTATAAGAGTAGGGGAGTGGACGCTCCTGCGGCATTTGAAACAGAGTCTTGCCATAAACCAGACAGCATGCTCATGCAATGTCGCTTCTGTCTTCGTCATGCCCTTGGCCATTGCGTGGCAAGAGGTGGGAAAAAGCCTCTGTGGAAAGAGCCTTTGTCACTGCGACTGCCCGACGGACGAATGTTTCCCTTGCAGTTTGACTGTAAGCGTTGTCAGATGAATGTGCTTATGCGTTGGATATTTCTAATTGTCATCATACCGTTGTTTGCATCCTGTTATAAGCAGGCAAGCCCGACACCCGACGCATGGAGCCTTACTGAAAAACAACAAGACTCCATATCCTTCTATTCAACACACCATTA
>CALZAP010000300.1 GCA_945614335.1 uncultured Prevotella sp. | reverse complement strand
GTCAAAAAAGGGCAATAATTAGAATCATTTAGAGCAAACACAAAGGAGAAAGAAGAAAATGGCAGTAAACATTAAGGAATTAACCGACAGCAGAGACACCGTGAACAAGATGCTCGAAAGGTTTGGAGTACGTTTCGGCGTCTACAAAAAAGGAGTGTTCAACGAACAGCTGTTTCCGTTCGACTCCGTCCCGCGCATCATCAGCAAGAAAGACTGGGACTATCTCGAACGTGGACTTAAACAACGTGTGGAGGCACTGAACATGTTTCTTTGGGACATCTATCACGACAAGCGTATAGTGAAAGACGGAGTGGTGCCTGAGGAATTTGTCTACTCATCAAAAGGTTATATGCCTGTGTGTGAAGGCATTAGCCCAAAAGAACGGATTTATTCACACATTTCGGGCATAGACCTCGTGGAGGGAAAGGACGGGCAATGGTATGTGCTGGAAGACAACCTGAGAATACCATCGGGCGCAAGCTACCCGATGATGGCGAGAAGGATAACCAGGAAAGTGTCGCCAAACACCTTCGCCACCAACGACGTGGCCGACAACCGAGACTATGCCGACCTGCTGCGCGAGATGATGGACGAAATGAACGACCACCGCGGCATTGCCGTAATACTGACACCAGGCCGCTACAACTCAGCATTCTTCGAGCATTCTTACTTTGCAGAGAAGACAGGTGCCACGTTGGCTTACCCCGGCGACCTCTTCGTGGAAGACGACAAGGTGTACTACGGTGGCATGTATAAGGAAAAGATACGTGTAGGCTGCATATACCGTCGCATCAGCGACGAATACATGGACCCTATGACTTTCGAGCCTTCATCGCTGCTCGGCGTGCCGAACATCATGCAGGCTTACCGTGCCGGGAACGTGGCACTCATCAACGCCATTGGCAACGGCGTGGCCGACGACAAGGGCATCTACTACTTTGTGCCGAAAATGGTGAAATACTATCTCGGCGAGGACTCCATACTCCAAAACGCACCCACTTACCTGCCTTATTTCAAACAGGACTACGACTATGTGATGGAAAACCTCGACAAACTCGTGATAAAAGACGTGAGCGAGGCTGGTGGATACGGAGTGGTGTTCGGGTCGGAACTCACGAAAGAGAAACTTGAGGAACTGAGACAGCTGATAGTGAAATTCCCAAGAAGATGGATAGCACAGGAAGTGGTGGACTTCAAAGACCTGGAAATACTCGAGGGTGAAGAACTCGTGTGGAGAAAGGCTGACCTGAGAGCTTTCGTGGTTACGGGAAAAGAGACAAAAGTGTGGAAAAGCGGACTCACCCGCTTCTCACGAAACCCCGACTCGTTCGTGGTGAACTCTTCGCAAGGAGGAGGATTCAAAGACACATGGGTTATGAAAGTTGAAAATTGACGAAGTCAAAGTTGAATTATGGTAAAAAGTGATATAATATCGGCTACAAAGGCCAACAGGCTATACTGGCTTGGAAGATATGAGTGCAGGGTTTATCTTACACTGCACCAACTGAACAAGTGTTTCGATGAAATGATTGACGGCGAACCGGACGACTACACCGAATTCTGGTCGAAACTCGACGCCACTGGTATTTACAAGACTAACGAGGAGTTTACCTTCGGCATGCTCTACGACGACACGAACCCCTGTTCGGTGCTCTCGGCACAGAAGTTTGCCATGGACAACGCCATCCTGCTCCGCGAAGACATAATGTCGGAAACGCTGAGCTATCTCGAAATGAGCGTAGCACTGCTGAAGAAATGCAAGCAGGAAGCCACGGTGAACATCAGCCACCTGCAGCCCGTAATAGACTGGGCACTCGCCTTCTGGGGCTCGGCGGAACAGCGCCTGCAGAACCATAAGGCCCTGGACATAATGATGATAGGCCGCAACATTGAGAACCTCGACATGCAGATAAGGTTCGACTATCCGTTCCGGCGTGTGGCTTTGGCCTACGACTCGCTGAAACGATACTGCAAGAGCATGAGCGGTGCGCTCGACGAGAATATCAGCTCGCTGCTCGACAAACTCATCACCTTAGAGCAGTATGACCTTGGAGACAACGAATACAAGACAGAACTCATAAAATACGTCAACCAATTAGTGAGAGTATGAAACGATACTTGTATAACTACCAAACCATCGTCACGTTCAGCCAGCCGGTGACAAACCACTACCTGCTACTCCGTTGCCAACCGATGACAGGCAGTTATATGCGCATCGACGAGGAACACCTCATAGTTTCACCCGGATACAACATCTCACGTGACGTTGACTCTTTCGGCAACCGCCTCATATATGGCGGACAACGTGAAGAACACACGGCACTGGCCTACGTAAGCGCTGGCATAGTGGAAATGTCGCAGTACGTGACACGAACGCCACGCGGCATCTCGCCCATCTACCTCATTCCCACCGCGCTAACCACGCTCGACAACGAGCAGGCGGCGGAATGGGAAAACAAACACAACAGCGGCGACACGGTGGAAGAGGCCATGAACATCTGCAATGAAGTGTATGCCCTAATGAATTATATGCCTCTGACAACGACGGTAGACACTCCTGCTATGGAGGTCTACCGCCTAAAAAAAGGAGTGTGTCAGGACTATGCACACCTGATGATCGCCATCTGCCGACTCAACGGCATTGCAGCAAGATACGTGTGCGGATTCATGGAAGGGACCGGAGAAACACACGCATG
>CALZAP010000299.1 GCA_945614335.1 uncultured Prevotella sp. | reverse complement strand
TTTAGCCAACTATCTTCTGAAGGCATACCCCGGCAAGACTGACCTTGCAGTGGTGGTAGGCCACGACTGCCGCAACAACGGCCGCATGTTTGCCGAGACCGTAGCCGATATTTTCTCCGCCAACGGCATTAAGGCATATCTGTTCGAGAGCCTTCGACCAACGCCCGAAATTTCTTTTGCCATACGTCAGCTCGGATGTCAGGCAGGTGTAAACGTCACCGCAAGCCATAACCCACGCGAATACAACGGCTACAAGGCTTATTGGGAAGACGGCGCACAGGTGCTCGCACCACACGACAAGGGCATCATCGATGAGGTGAACAAGGTGACCATTGATGACGTCAAGTTCCAAGGCAACAAGGAACTCATCGATATCATCGGTGGCGAGATGGACTGGGACTATGTATCGGCAGTGAAAGAGGCAATGGTCGACCAGGATGTCATATTGCGTCAGAAAGACCTTAACATTGTATATTCTCCAATGCACGGTACAGGACGCGTCATCGTGCCTCTCTGTCTCCGTTCATGGGGATTCCAGAACATCCATGTCGTACCTGAGCAGATGGTGATCGACGGCAATTTCCCGACAGTGGTGTCTCCAAACCCGGAGAATGCAGAAGCCATGACCCTTGGCATGAAGCTCGGAACAAAACTCAATGCCGACCTTGTCATAGCTTCCGACCCTGATGCCGACCGCTTGGCTATCGTTTGCCGTGACAATAAGGGAGAGTGGATCATCATCAACGGCAACCAGACTGCCATGATGCTGTCTTACTATATCATCGAGAATAAGAAGAAGCTTGGCAAGCTCAATCCTTCCGACTTCATGGTTAAGACCATCGTCACTACCGAGGTGATAGCCAAGATTGCCCAGCGCAATGGTGTTGAGATACGCGACTGCTATACCGGCTTTAAGTGGATTGCACGCGAGATAGCCATTTCCGAAGGCAAGCAGAAGTATATTGGAGGCGGCGAGGAGTCGTTTGGTTATCTGCCATACGACAAGGTTCGCGACAAGGACGCTCCAGCTTCTATCTGTCTGATTTGCGAGATTGCTGCATGGGCAAAAGACAACGGCCGCACACTCTACGACCTGCTCATGGATATCTATGTCGACTATGGATTCTCTCGCGAGTTCACGGTAAACGTTGTTAAACCTGGCAAGTCTGGTGCCGATGAGATTAAGCAGATGCTTGCCGACTTCCGTGCCAATCCTCCGAAGGAGCTCGCAGGTAGCCCAGTGGTAGTGGCCAAGGACTATCAGACTCTTGAGGTCACCACTCCTGAAGGCACTTCTAAGCTCGACATGCCTACCACAAGCAACGTGCTTCAGTACTTCTGTGCCGACGGCACAAAGGTAAGCGTACGTCCATCAGGAACTGAGCCAAAGATTAAGTTCTATATTGAGGTGAAGGATGACTCAATGAAGGGCGCAGCCGACTACGACCGTTGTGTAGAGGAAGCCAACGCCAAGATTGAGGCAGTAAAGAAGTCGCTCAAACTCTAATTTAGTATTGTTAAGGAGTTAAGGAGTTAAGACAAATGATTGAGCCTCAAAACTGCGTATGGCTATTGTCTTGACTTCTTAACTCCTTATTTAACTTTCAACTTTCAATTTTCAATCTCCTTAACTCCCATACATTCCATTTCTATAAGCCATCCCGGCCTGCAAACCGGTGCGTGGACTATTACGAGAGGCATGTTGGGAAGTCGGGTTTTCATTATCGACGATACTGTTTGGTAGTCAGCAATGTCGCGGAGGTATACGATTACATGTGTCACGTTGTCGAACGTGCATCCGGCTTCTTTCAGTAGCGCCTCTACATTCTCTGTCATGCGGGCCGTCTGCTTCACGATGTCGCCTTCATGCACTATATGTCCGCGGTTGTCGATGCTTGCGGTTCCCGAGATGAACACATGTCGTCGGTCGGGGTAGTCAACCGATGTTCCCCGTTCGAAGCTCACCCCATAATCACTCGTCCTGTTGAGATGAGTGGAAGCATAAAGGTATTTCACTTTGTTCTGGCTAATGCCTTTCACTGCGTAAGTGTCCATCTGAGACAGCACGTTAGGGTCAGCCTGTCTTCCACCGATGCCTGTACTTGCAATGAAATGAGTGTCTGTAGTAAGGCCTTGGGAGAAGAACACCTGGTTGCGGGCACGTACCACGCCACCATAGTTCAGGTCCACATCGTTAACGAAAAACCATGTGCGCAGACAGTTGTCTGCCAGTGTGCATCCTTCGTCCGCTAGTTGCTTTACATACTCTTTGAACAGTTGAAGTGTCTGGTTTTCCGAGTTTGCGGCAAAGTTGTGTGCACTTCCTCCCCATAGATGCCTGTATTGCCCTTGGTCAACGGCAAAGAGTCCGTTTTCGAGCGCAGTGGTTGTCACTCCTGTCATTAGATAGCACCATAGTGCCACCTTAGTGCCGTCGAGTGGCGGCTGTTCCACCACTGAGAGAGCGCATGTAGTGTCGTTGATGAACGATGCCTGGTTTGCGGCGTCGCTCAAGAAAAATCTCTTAAACACGGGAACGAATCCCGACAGTTCCTCAGTCGTGACTTGTCTGTATGCTTCCTCAATAGCCTCAAGTTGGTTGCGGAAATGCAGCAGCGGGTTGCCCACGTGAACCATCACATGGGCCTCCTTCACTTCGCTGCCGTTCATTACTGTTGTAATTTCTACGTAGGCGTCTTTGT
>CALZAP010000298.1 GCA_945614335.1 uncultured Prevotella sp. | reverse complement strand
CTTCGGAATCAGCAAACTACGTGCGTATGTTTCAGTGCAGAACCCGTTTGTGCTGTTCTCACCGTTCAACAACGAGTGTGGTCTTGACCCAGAGACAAACACCTACTCAAACAATGGCGGCACAATGGCTGTGACAATGGAAGGCTACACAGGCAAGCACGTATTGCCAGTAGTAGGCTACAACACACCTTCAACACGCAACTTCCTGTTTGGTATTAACGTAACATTCTAAATTCCAATAGCAATGAAAAAGATTTCAAACAATATCAGAAATATAGGAGCTGCCGCTCTTGGATTATTCATCATGGGCTCTTGCTCCGACATCCTCGACGAACAGCCGAGAAGCAACTACGACCCGGGATTCTTCCAGACGGAATTGGGAATCAAGGGAGGTCTGACTTCTCTCTACGCCAATCTGAGAAACCTCTACGGTCAGGCTTATTACTTCAACTCCCAGGAAACGGGTACCGACGAATACACCTACGCACAGTCTGCCGACGGCAACTTCAAGGACGCAGACGTGTCGGGAGCAGGTTCGCCGCTGAACTCCACCAACTGTCGTGCTGACGCCCTTTGGGGAAATGCTTTCTCAAACATCAACACCGCCAGCGGAGTGATTGAGAACGCTACAGCAGCAGGCATGAGCGAGGCTCTCATCGCCGAGGCACGCTTCTTCCGCGCCTTCGACTATTTCAACCTCGTACAGACCTTCGGCGGAGTTCCACTCGACCTTGGCTCTGGAGAACTGAAGTTCAACACTTCCACTTCACGCTCCTCTGTCCGCAACACAGTGCCTGAGGTATATACCAAGGCTGTGTTCCCCGACCTGTTGACAGCTGTCAACGACCTGCCGGAGAAACCACGTCTTACCGGTGCCTTGACAAAGAACGTGGCTCGTCTGATTCTCGCAAAGGCTTACCTCACCTACGGATGGTGGCTTGAGAACCCCAACGGCATTCCAACCTATCCTGAGTGCTCACGCACGGATCCAGACGGACACGACGCAAAGTGGTACTACCAGCAGGCATACGACGTGGCTCTCGCTGCCATCAAGAATCCTGGAGTTTACAGTCTCCAACCAACATTCTACGACGTGAACGTGGCTACCAACGACCGCAACTCCGAGTGCATGCTCTACGCTGACCACAACGACCAGAGCGAGCTTTACAACGGCGGCTCCTTCTCTTACGGTAGCGGTGGAGCTCCAGACAACTTCGTGTCATGGATGGGTTGCTGGAACTATACCACAATGACTGCTGAGGGCAACACCAGCGGAAAAATCAATCCTGTGATGCGTGAGTGCGTACAGGCTCTCGGCCGTCCATGGACACGTATGGCCACACCGCAGGAAGTGTTCACCAAGGTGTTCACCGACGTGGAGAAGGACTCTCGTCTCGACGGAACATTCACCACTACATTCTATACCAACTGGAAGAAGGGCGGCAAGTCTGACGACTATGTTGAAGGCGCCAATGGCTCAAAGGTTTATTACGGAGAGCCGTTCCTGAAGTTTGTGCTCAGTGGCGACCCTGTAATCACATATCCTGATGGTGGTGGCAAGAACAATGTCGGTGCAGGCGAAATGGCTGGTGAGAATGCTTACGTGGTTGGTATCACGGGCATCAGCCGTCTGAAGTACCCGATGTTGTGGAAGCAGGGACCTTACCGTACCGACAATGGCTCTGGTCTTGGCCAGCCTAATGCCGGTAGCACCCGTCCATACGTCGTATGCAAGTTCTCTGAGCTTTATCTCGTTGCAGCCGAGGCTGCCGTTAAGGGAGCTTCTGCAGAAAACGGATACAGTTCACGCGAACTCGTGAACGTTCTCCGGGCCCGTGCAGGAAAGTGGCGTTGGGACAACAACGGCAACTGCGCAAAGGTGGCTGACTACAGTAAGGAACTGACCGATGCCACTCCGGCAACCATCACCATCGACTACATCCTCGACGAGCGTATGCGTGAGTTCTATGGCGAGACAATGCGCTGGTTTGACCTTGCCCGCACCCAGACATGGGAGAAGCGTGCCGGACAATACACTATCTGCGGTTCAGGAGCTGGCGACCACACCCCACAGGTGTTCACCCGCACCATTACCAAGGACATGTATCTCCGCCCGATTCCACAGGGACAGATCGACGGTCTTGAGATGACCGATGCCGAGAAGGACGCTTACCAGAATCCCGGCTATCGCAACTAATGACTTTTTTTCAGATTTGAACATGACTTATTTTGGCCGTCATCCCCAATAAAAGAGGGTGGCGGCTTTTTTCGGCCAACTGTCGGAATGGAAATCGGCCAACTGTCGGTTTAAAATATCTTAAATGCTTGTATATTAGAAGATTTCTTATTATCTTTGCACAATCGAAACATAAAATATAAATGTAAATAAAAACGATGAAAAAAACAATCAATGTATCTATCTTGGTTTTACTGTCTGTATTCGTATGCTCGGCTGAGCCAAAGCAACTGCGCCAAAGGCTGACGTTCGACCAAGGGTGGCAGTTCCGTCTGTGTAAGAACCATCAGGAGGTGAAGATGGTGCTCGACTCGTTAGGGGTAAAGGATGCCCCTTCCGACTCCCCCAAGGAGGAGAGAAAGGTAAACAAGGTGACCGACGACACCGAGCCGGAACAGGCTCAGGTGACTGCCGGGGAAGTGACCGCCTCGACAGTGAAGGGAAATGTGAGCGGCGGAGAATTCCGCACTGTCAGCGTGCCTCACGACTG
>CALZAP010000297.1 GCA_945614335.1 uncultured Prevotella sp. | reverse complement strand
AGTTTGGTTTTGGTAAGATGGTCACCATTGGTATCATCATCATGTTCTGTGGCTATTTGCTGCTATCCGTCCCCTTGGGTGGTGATGTGTTGGCACTGGGGGTGATGATTCTCGCCCTTCTGCTGATAGGTGCAGGCACTGGACTCTTTAAGGGCAATCTCCAGGTGATGGTGGGCGACCTATACAACGAGGATCAGTATGCCGACAAACGCGACTCAGGATTCTCTATTTTCTATATGGCAATCAACATTGGTGCACTCTTCGCACCTACTGCAGCAGTGAAGATTATGGAGTGGGCGCAGAGCAGTATGGGTATTTCAGAGAACGACTCATATCACTTTGCCTTTGCAGTGGCATGTGCATCGTTGATTTTGTCCATTGCCATCTACTATCTCACCCGTGCCACCTTCCGTCATGTCGAGGGAGGCAAGCAGGCTGCCGGTGCCAAGAAAGCAGCCGATGCCGGGGAGGAATTGTCACCTGAAGATACCAAGGCACGTATTGTAGCACTTTGCCTCGTCTTTGCTGTGGTTATCTTCTTCTGGATGGCATTCCATCAGAACGGACTCACCCTTACATATTTCGCCAATGAGTTCACCGTTAAGAGTGTCGAGGGAGCCAACTGTATGGCATTCGATGTGTTCAACCTCGTGGCTATCATCATTATTGTCTATTCACTCTTCTCGCTCGTTCAGGGCAAGACTTCCAAGAGCAAGGGTATAGCTGGAGTATTGTTGGCACTTTGTCTTTGCTTCCTCTATTGGAAATACACCCAAGTATCTGATTCCATTGACATCTCCGCACCTATCTTCCAGCAGTTCAATCCCTTCTATGTTGTGGCTCTCACTCCCGTCAGCCTTGCCATCTTCGGTGCATTGGCACGCAAGGACAAAGAACCCTCTGCCCCTCGTAAAATTGCATACGGAATGCTTGTTGCCGCCCTCGGATTTGGTGTTATGGCATTTGGTTCTTTCTCTTTGCCTTCTCCAGATGCTCAGGCAGCCGCAGGCGAAAATGGAGTGTTTGTATCCCAGTATTGGCTTATCTCCACCTATCTCGTGTTGACTTTTGCCGAGTTGCTTCTTTCGCCGATGGGTATATCCTTTGTATCCAAGGTCGCTCCTCCCAAGTATAAGGGAATGATGATGGGTGGCTGGTTTGTAGCCACAGCCCTTGGCAACTTCCTTGTCAGTGTGGGTGGCTTCCTTTGGGGTGGTCTTCCCTTGTGGATGGTATGGACCGTTTTCATCGTCCTCTGCCTCCTCTCTGCTCTTTTCATGTTTGCTATGATGAAGCGATTGGAGAAGGTTGCATAATGTATATATAAGTAATAGCCCTCAAAAAAGGGCTATTACTTTTTCTGTTTTTTAAACTTATCAAAAACTTAGTTTTACCACGACTGGCAGATGATCGCTGAAGCCTTCTGGGTCGTATCTGTAGCCATTGAAGGAGCGGCGAGGCTTCCATCCGCCGTATTGTTTGTCCTTATATATTAAATAAGGTGTATCGCAGATTCGGTAGGAGATGACGTTAGGACGTAAGCTCTCGCTTACAAGGATGTGGTCGATGCTTTCCCATCTGCCCTTGTATTTGTAGCTTCCGCGAGCACCGTTCTCGCCAATGGCCTGTTTGGAGACATTCACTAAACCATGGTTTTCAAGGTAAGTCATTGGCGGGCTGTCGGCAGTGTCGTTAAAATCACCTGCTATGATAATATTAGCATCGTTGTCTTTATTGCGGATAGAGTCAATGACCGCCATGGTCTTTTTCATTACAACCATACGTCGTTTTAGTGACTTCTTCGCACCGCCGAACTTGCTCGGGGCATGCACCACGACTACGTGGAGCGTATCGCCTGACGCAAGGCAACCGCTGACGTAGAGTATGTCCCTAAGTGGATGCTCAGGATGATTGTCTTCTGGTCTGATTGAATAATGGCAGTTAGGCTTAAATGAAAATGTATTGTATAAAAGTGCTACGTCGATGCCCCTCTTGTCGCGAGAGTCAGTCATTATGTAACGATAGCCGAGCCGTCCTAATGCCGTTCGGCGAGTAAGTTTGTCCATCACCGAGTCATTCTCCACCTCGCAAAGGGTAATAAGGTCGGGTAGGGTGTCCCTTCCGCAACTACCGATAATAGCCTTGGCGATGTTTTCGGTTTTCCGCCAGTATTTTCCGGCAGTCCAATGCCTTTTCCCCTCAGCTGTGAATTCCATGTCGTTTTTCCCGCTGTCGTGAGAGCAGTCGAACAGGTTTTCACAGTTGAGTTGCACAAGTGTCAGTATGCCTACAAGAAAAGTTGTCAGCATGGCGATGCGTAATTGCACATAGTGTTGCGGTATTCATTAGGTACACCGATGTCAAACATTTTTCCGTCGAGTTTCACTCCCAACAGGCCATTCTGCTGTCTCACCTGTTCCAGGGCAGTGGTAAGTTCAATTTCGCCTTTGGAGTTCACAACATTATTGTTGATATTATCCTTCAATTGCGCGAACACCTCCTTTGTAAGGATATACGAGCCGAATGCACAGTAGTAGCTTTTTTGTCCCTTCACCGCAACCGAATTTACGCCAAGGTTTTCTTCAGCGTATGCCGACGATGGTTTCTCAGTGATATTGCTCATGTGTAGAACCCTTTCCTTGCTGTCAATCCATTTGCCTGACGTGACACCATAGTAGCATACCTTTTCAAGTGGTATCTCGTGGATTGACATCATCGGTTTGTTGTATTTCTCATAAGCCTCGATAAACTGTAGTGCACAAC
>CALZAP010000296.1 GCA_945614335.1 uncultured Prevotella sp. | reverse complement strand
CTCGTCAATGGTTTCCTGCATGCTCTTCGTAATGGTGTCTGCATACATTATCACCTTTCCGTTCACGTTTCTTGCTGCACGACCGGCAGTCTGTGTGAGACTTCTCTTGCTTCTGAGGAATCCCTCTTTGTCTGCATCGAGAATGGCCACGAGCGACACCTCAGGCAGGTCAAGTCCCTCGCGCAGCAGGTTTACGCCCACGAGCACGTCATACACTCCCGCCCTGAGGTCTTCAAGAATTTTTACACGGTCGAGGGTTGCCACGTCGCTGTGTATATAAGCGGTCTGTATGCCTTGTGCCATCAGGTATTCCGTAAGCTCCTCCGCCATGCGCTTGGTGAGTGTTGTCACGAGCACCCTTTCGTTTCTTTTCGACCTTGTCAGTATCTCGTGCGTAAGGTCGTCTATCTGGTTTTCGCTCTTCCTCACTTCTATTTCCGGATCCAGCAGTCCCGTAGGCCTTATCACCTGTTCCACCACTACGCCCTCAGTCTCAGCGAGTTCATAGTCAGCAGGCGTTGCCGACACATATATCACCTGATTGGTCATCTCGTGAAACTCCTCGAAAGTCAGCGGTCTGTTGTCAAAGGCAGCAGGCAGTCTGAATCCATATTCCACGAGATTTCTCTTCCTTGCCCTGTCTCCTCCGTACATGGCGTTTATTTGCGGTACGCTGACATGGCTTTCGTCAATCACCATGAGGAAGTCGTCGGGAAAGAAGTCGAGCAGGCAGTATGGCCTTTCTCCAGCCTGTCTTCCGTCGAAATATCTTGAATAATTCTCTATGCCAGAGCAGTGTCCCAATTCCTTAATCATCTCCATGTCATATTCCACTCTCTCTTTGATGCGTTCAGCCTTGATATTGTCGCCGAGATCCTGGAAATATGCTATCTGCTGCACGAGGTCGTCCTGTATGTGTCTTATTGCGATGTTGGTCTGTTCCTGTGTGGTCATAAACAGGTTGGCAGGGAATATCCTGTATTCCTCAAACTTCGCCAACCTTGTCATGGTCATTGCGTCGAGTTCCTCTATGGCGTCTATCTCGTCGTCCCAGAACGATATTCTCACTATCGACTCGCTGTATGCCGGTGCGATGTCCACCACGTCTCCCTTTACCCTGAAGTTTCCCCTAGCCAGCTCCATGTCGTTTCTTGTGTACAGAGCCTGTACGAGTTTTCTCAGCAGCATGTTTCTGTCAAGCGTCTGTCCGCAGTGTATCTCAATCACGTTTTCCGACAGTGCGATAGGGCTTCCCATACCATAGATGCAGCTCACCGACGAAATCACCACCACGTCTCTCCTTCCCGAGAGCAGCGACGACACGGCCCTAAGTCTCAGCCTGTCAATTTCCTCGTTTATGGCAAGGTCTTTTTCTATATATGTGTCGCTTGCGGGCAGGTAGGCCTCCGGCTGGTAGTAGTCGTAGTAGCTCACATAATACTCCACGGCATTGTTTGGGAAGAATCCTCTCATCTCCTCATAAAGCTGTGCGGCAAGAGTCTTGTTGTGGCTGATGACCAGCGTGGGTCTTTCCACCTTGGCTATGACGTTTGCCACGGTAAAAGTCTTTCCGGAACCGGTGACCCCGAGCAGCACCTGTGCCTTGTCACCTCTTTCCACCCCCTCGGTCAACTGCCTTATTGCCTCCGGCTGGTCACCCGTGGGATGATACTTTGAAGTCAGTATAAATTTGCTCATAAATGCAAAATTACACAATTTCGACGTAACAAACGTTATATTTGCCGACTTTTTTGCAAAAAAATCATGTTTTGCTTTGAAATATTGAGGAAAATGAGTAATTTTGCACTCGCAAAAGACAAAAACATGAAGAAGTACGCATTTATCATACCAATTATATGCGCTACTCTGCTGAGCAGTTGCGCGGCAGAGTTCAACCGTGTATACAAGTCAAACGACATTGATTATAAGTACGAGTTTGCAAAGGAATGTTTCGCAAACGGCAAGTTCAACCAGGCCGTTGTCCTGCTTCAGGAACTCGTCACTATCCAGAAGGGAACCGACAAGGCACAGGAGTGTCTCTACATGCTCGCCATGGCAGAATACTGCGACCGCGACTACGAGAGTGCCTCCGCCACGTTCAAGAAGTATTTCTCTTCTTATCCCAAGGGCATCTTCGCCGAACAGGCATGTTTCTACATCGGACAGTCACTCTACCAGTCCACTCCCGAACCTCGCCTCGACCAGACCGCTACGATAGGTGCCATCAACGCCTATCAGGAGTTCATGGACTACTTCCCCGAGTCTACATACAAGGAGCGCGCACAGAAACGTCTGTATGAATTGCAAGACAAGCTCATCCTCAAGGAATATCTCTCAGCCAGGCTCTATTACAACCTCGGTGAGTATTTTGGCAACTGCCTCAATGGCGGCTCAAACTACGAGGCCTGCATCGTCACTTCAGAAAACACGCTGAAGACATATCCCTTCACAAGCATGCGCGAGGATTTCGCCATCCTCATCATGAAGAGCAAGTATGAGTTGGCACAGCAGAGCGTGGAAGAAAAGCGCATCGACAGATACCGCGAGGCTGAAGACGAGTGCTACGGCTTCATCAACGAGTTTCCGGAAAGCTCCGAACGCGCCACTGCCGAGAAATATCTCGAGAAATGCAAGAAGATTACAGGCGACTGATAAAATAACAAGAAAACATTATTATAATATATAAGGACAATGGATTACAAGAAATCAAAGGCTCCGGTAAACACCGTGACCCGCAACATCATGGATCTCTGCAAAGACACAGGAAACATCTACGAAAGCGTGGCTATCATCTCTAAGCGCGC
>CALZAP010000295.1 GCA_945614335.1 uncultured Prevotella sp. | reverse complement strand
ACTTGTCTTCGACGAGAAGGTAAGCAATGCCGACAATTTCCAGCGTCAGCGCCAGCGATGGATGTCCGCCCAGGTCAACTGTTTCCTGTCCATGTTACGCCATCTTCCCGAAGCATTTATCCATCTCAACGTCAACTATATAGACAAGACCGTCCAGCAGATGCTCGTGCCCCGTTCCATACTTCTCCTGTGTCTTCTCTTTATGTCGTTGGTGATGTCTATAGCCGCCCCTTGGTGGAGTTTGAAATGGTGGTGTCTTCTCGTTCTCACCAGCCTTTCCCTCTTCCTCGCCATTCCCGCACGGTTGAGAACGAAGTCCGTGTTTTCCAATGTCGGCACCCTTTTGCGTCTGTCGATAAAGATGGCACGCAATGTGCGGCATATCGACCACAAGAATGAAGACTTCATCCATACCGACCACAAGTAAGACCAATTCATTTCTACCCTATACAATTAATAAATAATTTAACAAAACCAAAACTAATAAATTATGGGACGATCTAATTTTGCACTTATAGCAGCATTGTACCAAAGTAAAGGAGGATTGTATTCTGACATCTACTTCCCGATAATGAAGTATGCCATAGTGAAAATATATGAGGAAAAAGGCACTATAGGGGACTGTTATGGACAGGCCACAGAAGTGCACGATAAGATATTGGAACTTTTCGGCATAAAGATTCCGCACGAGGTGATAGCACGCACGGTAATGAAACTGTCACTCCAAAAAGACAAGGGACTCGACCTTACCCCATACGAAGACGGGCAAACCTTTCTGATAAGGCATGCAATGTTAGACGACCATGAATTGCCATATGCAGAACGCGAGAACATATTCAAGATGCATCTTACGGAGATTGAGGCAGAATATGAGCAGTTCATACTTCGTGAGGGCACGTCTGACAGTAACGTGAACTTCGTGGGCTTCATAACCAAGAACACTGACAATTTCCTCGGCTATTTTGAAGAAGGGACAGAGAACAAGGTGGAAGAAAAATATGCCTCAATGGTATTTTTTCTACAATACCTCAACCGTGAAAACAAAGAACTCTACGTCGTGGCCAAGCAGTTGTTCTGGAGCAGCGTGATTGTGGCATTCCTCCAGAGCGAACGTCCTAAGGTGAAGGAAGACGAAGACGGAAGCGAGGCGGAATATTTCCTCGACACCCCGATAGTGCTTGGCATGCTCGGCCTTTCCACCCCCGAAGGCTGCCAAAGGGCTCTCGACGTGGCCGACATCATCACTTCGTCAGGTGGCAGGGTAAGGGTTCACCCAGCTACAATAGAGGAAATAAATACCATACTCAAATCCGTAATCGAAAAGGGTCCATATCCCGGCACCGGCATCTACAACGCTTACATGCGAAATTAAATGGACAGCATCGACGTGCTTAGAATCAAGACATCTCTTATAAACAAAATAGAAAATGCCGGACTCGACATCTTCCCTGTATATTCCGAGAGGATAAGGAAGGAAATCATGAACAGGTATAACGGGAAGACGGTGTTGAAGGACCTTGCAAACTCGCGCAATGGTTCCATGGAATACACTGCCTCATACTCCTTCGACCAGTATCGTGAGGCTCACGACATTTTCATGGACGACTATATCTGTGAACGCAGGGAAAAGACAAGGAAGCAAAACGTGTTTTTCCTTACCACCAACAACGACCTCATAAAGTTTTGCAGGGGAAGACATCCGGAAAAGAACTACATGGTTTCCACTGCCAAGGTGATACTGGAGATGTGGATGCACAACGCCAAACCGTCAAAGGTGTCGTCGGGCATACTTACCGAGACTATGGCAAGATGCCTGGACATGCACAGGTCGAAGGTAAGGGACAGGCTGCAATTTGTGGCGCAACTGTTCAACAAAAACAAGGAAGACGTGCCGGACAAATTGTATAGCGAATTACTGAAACTGCTGTACCGACGAGCAAGAAACATCGTGAAAGCGGTGGAAGAACTGCCCCAGGACAACTCGAAGGCTGCAATGGAAATGATACAGCATGCCATAAAGGAAGACTATGCCTATTTCGATGCACGCAACAGCGAGATAAACAGCCGCAACGAACAGCTGACGGAGGAAGTGATGAAACGTGAGGAAGAGGTGAAAAAACTTGAAGAGGACTCGGAGGAGAAATCACGCCACATAGGCTGTCTCACGTCGAAGAACGAGAATCTCTCTGCCGACAAGGAGCAGCTCACATCCTCTCTTAAACTCACGGAAGAAAAGCTTAAGGCCGAAAAGACTCTTTCGGAAGAAGAACATAAAGCCAGGCTTGTGGCTGAAAACAAGAACAAGATATATTCAAGGAAGGAGAAGCTGGAAAACAGGCTACAGGTGCTGAAGGAAGAGCGGCGGCCATGGGATAAAAAGCGAACGGACAGTTATTTAAACAGGGAATTGATAGAGTTTATCTTAATATCTATACCCATGATAATATTATTGCCCTACACTTTCGTCTCTTTCATTAAAGAAGGCCGTATAAATAACTTTAATGTTATCATGTTTCAGGTTGCGTTGGCTGTCGTGGCGTTCTACCAATTATTCTACATGAGGGAAAAACGGAGAAACGCACGTAAGGAACGGGCATACAGGAAATGGGAATCGAAGCCTGAGAATCAGGAATACACCCGACTGACATGTGAGATAATGAAACTTGAGGAAGAAATTCAGCATTGCAAGGACTTGCTGAAGAAACAAGACGTGAATGAGCTTATTGAAAATGTGTAATACCGGTGAACTCGTAACTCTTATTTTTGAAAAAAAATGCGAGTTACGAGTTACGAGTTACGCTTTGGCGAT
>CALZAP010000294.1 GCA_945614335.1 uncultured Prevotella sp. | reverse complement strand
ATATTCCGCGTTTACAGAAGCCTGCCCACGACGCTCCTTGCTCTCGTCCACCACATCGTCGTGAACGAGACTTGCAGTATGAAGAAGTTCGAGTCCCACGGCAGAGTGAAGAGTCACATTGTTTACTCCGCCATAGTTCTTCGCAATAAGTAAGATGAGTAAGGGGCGCATGCGTTTTCCTCCCCTGTGCTTAATGTGTTCGAGCACTTGGGAGAGCAGTCCGTCGGTATGTGAGAGCGAATCGTTGAACAACCGTACAAAGTCGTCAAATTCGCCTTCTATTGGCCTTTTTATGAGTGATAATCTTTCCATTCTCAGAAATTTTCTACAAAATTAGTGAAAAAAATGGGATATTGCGAAATTTTTTAGTAATTTTACGCACAAAATAGCGAGAATTATGAATAAATTGTTTCTTTTGGACGCTTACGCGCTCATTTATCGTGCATATTACGCATTTATTAAGAACCCAAGAATAAATTCGAAGGGTTTGAACACTTCGGCCATAATGGGCTTCGTCAACACGCTGAATGAAGTGATGACGAAGGAAAAACCGACTCATCTCGGTGTGGCTTTCGACCCTCACGGGCCAACGTTCCGACACATAGAATTTCCGGAATACAAAGCCCAGCGTGAGGCGTGTCCGGAGGACATAAAGGCGGCGGTGCCGATAATAAAAAAGGTGCTCGAGGCTTACCGCATTCCTGTACTCGAGGTGGAAGGATTTGAAGCCGACGACGTGATTGGCACGCTTGCCACAAAGGCCGGAAACAGCAGTATTGAAACTTACATGCTCACACCGGACAAAGACTACGGACAGCTCGTAAGCGACAACGTGTTTATGTACCGCCCGCGACACGACGGCGGATACGAAGTGATGGGACCGCAAAACGTGATCGACAAATATGGCATAGAAAACACAAGCCAGGTGATCGACCTGCTTGGACTCATGGGCGACTCGTCGGACAATATTCCTGGTTGTCCAGGCGTTGGCGAGAAGACGGCTGTGAAACTTATTAATGAGTTTGGAAGCATCGACTCCCTACTCCACTCCACCGACAAGCTGAAAGGCGCACTGAAAAAGAAAGTGGAGGAAAACGCGGAACAGATAAGGATGTCGAAATATCTCGCTACCATAAAAACTGATGTTCCTATCGAACTCGACCTCGACTCACTGCAGGTGAAAGACCCAAACCAGGAAGAACTGGAAAAAATATTCGAGGAACTCGAGTTTAAGACCTTTGCAAAGAGAATTCTTAAAAAAGATAAACAAGAACAAAAAAAGCAGAATTTACAGCTCGACTTGTTTGCAGAATTTCCGACCGATGGGAAGGAAATCTCAGAATTTTCGAGTTTTGAGACGATAAAAACTGTTGTTCATGAGTATAAACTTATTGAAAATGAGAATGAAATAAAGGAACTTTGTGACTATTTTTTAACAAAAGAAATCATAAGTTTAGACACGGAGACCACTTCTCTCAGCTCAATTGACGCCGAACTCGTGGGATTGAGCTTTTCGGTGAAGGAAAACGAGGCTTTTTACGTTCCGGTGCCTGCCGACCAAGACGAGGCAAGAAAAATCGTGGATTTGTTCAGACCGGTGTATGAGAACGAGAAAATCCTCAAGGTGGGACAAAACCTCAAGTACGACTATGAGGTGCTGATGAACTATGGCGTGAGACTTGCCGGCAAGATGTTCGACACAATGCTCGCCCACTACGTCATCGAGCCTGAGCTTCGCCACAACATGGACTACCTCGCCGAAGTATATCTAAAATACAAGACCATCCACATCGACGAGCTTATAGGCCCTAAAGGCAAAAACCAAAAAAGCATGCGCGACCTGAAACCTATAGAAGTGTATGAATATGCCGCGGAAGATGCCGACGTGACTCTGAAGCTGAAAAACAAGCTCGAACCCATACTGAAGGAAAAAGCAGTAGAAGATCTGTTCTACAACATCGAAATGCCTCTCATACCGGTTTTGGCGGAAATGGAGATGAACGGAGTGACTATCGACACACAGTCGCTCGCCGAAACATCAAACGTGCTGACAAAGCGAATGGAAGAGGTGGAGAAGGAGATATATGAGTTAGCAGGAGCTCCTTTCAACATCGCGTCGCCAAGACAAGTGGGCGAGGTGCTGTTTGACAAACTCAAGATTGTGGAAAAGGCAAAGAAGACAAAAACCGGACAGTATGTAACCAACGAAGAGGTGCTGCAGTCGCTAAAGGGAAAGCACAAGATAGTAGAGGCAATACTCGAACACCGAGGACTGAAAAAGCTCCTTGGCACATATATCGACGCTCTGCCGAAACTAATAAATGCCCGAACAGGCCACATACACACTTCTTTCAACCAAGCCAACACGGCTACTGGCCGTCTCTCGTCGAGCGAACCGAACCTGCAGAACATTCCTGTACGAGGAGAAGAAGGCAAGGAAATACGCAAGGCTTTCATTCCTGAGCCTGGTTGCCTGTTCTTTTCGGCCGACTACAGTCAGATTGAACTTAGAGTGATGGCACATCTCAGCGGCGACGAAAACATGATTGAGGCTTTCCGCGAAGGTCATGACATTCATGCTGCCACAGCAGCAAAAATATACAAAGAAGAGATGGAAAACGTCTCTCGCGACCAGCGTACGAAGGCAAAGCGAGCCAACTTCGGAATCATCTATGGCATTACTGTTTTCGGTCTTGCCGAACGTCTTGACATCAGCCGCGAGGAGGCACGACAGCTTATAGACGGCTATTTTGAAACCTTCCCGAAGGTAAAGGAATATATGGAAAAAGCTAAGGAGCAGGCACGCCGACAAGGCTACGTTGAG
>CALZAP010000293.1 GCA_945614335.1 uncultured Prevotella sp. | reverse complement strand
GTCAGAGATGTTGTGCCAGTTGAGTCCGAGAGACTTCACGGCACCCTTCCATGCCTCTGCCTTGCTGTCGAAGCTCACGCCAACCACGTCGAAGCCTTTTGCCTTATAGGTGTTGTAAGCCTCCACCACATGTGGCATCTCTCGACGGCATGGTCCGCACCAGCTTGCCCAGAAGTCCACGAGCACATAGTTGCCTTTACCCACCCAGTCGCTGAGTTTTGCCGGCTTTCCGTCGATGTCGTTCATCTCCAGGTCGGTGAACATCGCTCCCGGCTGTCTCTTGGCAAGTGCCTGCACCTGTTTTTTCATTGGGGCGCACATAGGATGGTTAACCCATGCAGCACCAGAGTTGATGAAGTCTGTGAGTTCCTTGTAGTCAAACTGGTAGTACATCTGGCTCATGAGGTAAGCCGGTGTGACGTCGTTGCTGTGAGCCTTTATGTATTCCAACTTTATGTTGTCACACTTCTCCTCCATGGCTGTTATTTCCTTTGTTATTTGCTCCAGCTTGGCTTTTCCCTCATCCGTCTTGTCGTTTCTCAGTTCCTGCCATTGCTTAATCTGCGATGCAGCCATGTTCATGAGGTTGCTCTTGTTGTTCATGTCGCTGAACTCGTTGTTGAGTTTTGAGCCTTTCACCCACGACTCGTCGGTGAGCATTATTTCAATAGGTTCACCGTCGTTCACGGCCGGCATGTTTCTAATGCCTCGCTGTTGCGTGTATCCGATGCCGAGGATGGCGTCCTTTGGAGCCTGTCCCTCAATGGTGAACTTACCTCCGGAGACGCTGGCTGTGGCTATGGGGTTTCTTTGGTTGCCGTTAACAAACACCACAACGGTCTTTACCGTGTCAGGCACTGTGCCCTTAACCTTGAATGTCACGTCTTGCGCCGTGGCTGTGATGGCAGTTGCCATCAGCAGGTTCATAAGGATTGTCTTTTTCATTTCTTTTCTTATTTTTATTGGTTAATAATGCGGCAAAGTTATGAAAATAATCCAACACGGCGTGAACTTTCCAATATTTTTATGACAATTTAACTATATGTTATCAGTCAATGTCGACCACGGTGATTCCCGCACCACCAAACTGCACGTGTTCGTCGCGGAAAGCCTTCACGTTGGGCACCGTGTTGAGATACTGCCTTACGGCCTGCCGCAGGGCACCCGTGCCGGTGCCGTGTAGGATTCTTATGCGGCTCATGCCCACGAGAATGGCGTCGTCGATGAAATACATCACGGCGTTGAGAGCCTCTTCAGTCCTCATGCCACGTATGTCGATGTCTTGCTTGAAGTTCAGCTTTCGGGAGTCGATGGCCGAGCGGGTCTGCTGGCTCACGTCGTAGCCAAGCAACTGCTTGCGGTCGTCGGTCTTTGTGGATGTCACCACAGGCTTGGCATGTTCGAGCCTTTCCACCCTCATCTTTGTCTTCATGTCGCCAAACACCACTGTGGCCATCTTTCCCTCCACGAGTTCCACTCGTCCCACCGTTGTCAGTCCCTTTATCCTTACGGTGTCGCCCTTCACTATCTCCGTTAGGTCCTTTGCTGGTTGCGGTGCAGGTGTCTCAGTGTTGGCTGTGGGCTGGTTTTTCATCTTTTCCTCCTTTCGTTTAGCCTTTCTCTCGCGCCTCTGCTGTATCTGCTTCATCTTGCGCTCTATCATCTCGTCGGTCTCGCTTTTGCCGCCCGCTTCCATCATGCCCTCCTCAAAGGCCTTGAGTTCTTCCCTGATGCGTTTTGTGGCCTCTTTCTCAGCCTGTTTCTCCCTGATTTCGCGAATGGCGTTCTCTATGCGTTTGTTGCCTTCGCGGTAGAGTTCCTCTGCCTGTTCCTTAGCCTTCCGGATTATCTCCTTACGGCTGCGTTCCAGTTCCTGCAGCTCTTTCTCGTAATTGGCAATTTTCTGTTCGAGCGACTTCTCGTGCTGGTGTACTGTCTGCCTCTTTGCCTCCCAGTATCGTTTGTCGCGCACAATGTCCTGTAGGTATTTGTCGCTTTGTATGTAGTCGCTGCCCACTATTTCCGACGCGTCGGCAATCACCTCCTCCGGTATGCCCGTCTTTCTTGCGATCTCAATGGCAAACGAGGAGCCGGGCTGTCCGATGGCAAGCTGGAAGAGAGCTCGCATCTCGTGGCGGTCGTAGAGCATGGCACCGTTCACCACGCCCTCGTGGCTGTCGGCGAAGTGCTTGAGGTTCTGGTAGTGTGTGGTTATCACTCCGTAAGCCTTTTTCTTGCAGAACTGTTTCAGCACGCTCTCAGCTATTGCACCGCCGATGGTTGGTTCCGTTCCGCCTCCAAACTCGTCGATGAGCAGCAGTGTGGAGCTGTTGGCGTGGCGCATCATGTTTTTCATGTTCAGCAGGTGGCTGGAGTAGGTGCTGAGGTCGTCGGCAATGCTTTGCTCGTCGCCTATGTCGATCATGATGTTCTGGAACACACCCGTCTTCGACCTTTCGCTCACAGGTATCGACAGGCCGCATTGCAGCATATACTGCATCAGTCCTACTGTCTTCAGACACACCGACTTTCCTCCGGCGTTAGGTCCTGAGATGATAAGGATGCGCTTGGCTCCCGTAAGCGTGATTTCCAACGGCACGATTTTCTTATCCTGCTTTTCGAGCGACCTCTGCAGCAGCGGGTGTCGTGCCTCTATCCAGTCTATCAGTGGTTTTGGCTCCACTTTCGGCTCTATGGCCTTCATCTGTTTTGCCATTTCAGCTCGCGCGCGTACATTATCTATATGTCCCATGAACACGTACGAACGGAGTATTTCCTTCACGTGGGGCCTGATGATGGCGGTGATGTCTGTCAGTATTCTTATTATCT
>CALZAP010000292.1 GCA_945614335.1 uncultured Prevotella sp. | reverse complement strand
TATAGTCGATAAGAACATTAGTATCAATAAATGCTTTCATACTCCATATTTTATTCGTGCAAGAGCACCTTTTCCATCTTCATCTACAGGCACTTCAGAAGACAAGTCTTCTATTACAAAAGAATCCATAAAAGCCATCGCTTTTTTGAACTCCTCTGATTCCATTAACGGCCCTTTAGCCGCGTGTTCCTTTGAAGAATAAAAATTGGCAGCCAAAGAGGCTACATACTTATTCACCAACTCTTTCAGGCTTGAATGATTTGCTTTTGCAAATAATTCACCACCTATAAAAACGCGCGGATCATCTATTGTTATTGTATTCATATCTTTGGAATTTTAATTCACGCCGCAAAGATAGATACTTTTTTCCATTCCTACAAACATTTCCCCGCTTTTCTGCAAACTTACATAATGCAGGTTAGTGCCTTATTCTCCGCAGCCTCCATTATCTCGCGCTCGCCGGGACCCTTGTCGTTGATGCCGCAAAGATGGAGGATGCCATGGATGATGACACGGTGGAGCTCTTCCTCATAGGTCTTGCCAAACTGCTCGGCATTGGTGCGCACGGTGTCGAGACTGATTACCAGGTCGCCATTGATGCGGTCGCCCTCGTCATAGTCGAAAGTGATGATGTCGGTATAGTAGTCGTGGCCGAGATATTCGCGGTTGACCTCAAGAATCTTCTCGTCGTCAACAAACATGTAGCCTATCTCCCCTACCCTACGTCCATAGCTGGCGGCCACAGCCTTTATCCAGGCCGTGACCTCCCGCTTCTTTATATTGGGCATTTTCACGCCCTCGCAATTATATGTTATCATTCTTTTTTTTGTCGGCAAAGTTACGCTTTTTCCATGACTTTTACAAGAACTCAGGCAAAAATGTTCATAAAAAAGTGAAAACTGCCTTTATTTCTACCGTGAAAACCGTATCCAGTCAACATCGAGGAAGGCTGCATCGTTGCTCACCGTAGAGCGGCAGTTGAAGAATCCCACCTTCGCGCCAATCCACTTTCCTTCCTTCACCTGGAACGGTTCGCCGAACTTCTTGAATTTCTTTCCATCGAGACTATAGAGGAACTGTGCCGTGGAGGTGATGGCGTTTGCCACTCCCTTACTCTTCACCACAGCGCGCACATAGATGTCGGGCGTGGCGTGGCGCGGCTGCGGAATGTCGTCAACGGCATATCGCTGGGTATAAGGCTTTTCCTGTTCTATGAGCGACATCGGCAGTTCTACCTCCGTCACTTCCTTTCCACCCTTCATAGCTTCCTTACACTTAACGAGTCTCATGAAGCATCCTTCCTGGGTGTTGACAAACTTTATGGCGGCATAGTCGAGCCCCTTTATGATGAATCCGGCTTCCTCTCCCTTCTTCTTGTTTTGGTCGTTTGGTATGAACTTCAGTTTTGAGGTGACGGTGAAGTTCTCGGCGGGGAACTTCTGAAGCAGTGTGTTCTGCATGTCTGAGAGGTTGTTGTATTTCTCAGGCTGCTGAATGCCATATAGGCGCAGCTTCGACTTCTTTGCGTCGCAGAAGTACCAGTAGTGGCTGAAAGGTCCCTCAAACTGCCACTGCAAGCCGAGTGTGGTTGAGTCAAACTCGTCGTTCTCCTGTGGCTGCACGTTCCCGGAGGCTTTTAGTGCCGGCTTTTTCCATTGTGCCACGGGGTCGCCGCATCCGTCGCCGTCGCTGTCGTCGCCAATCACGAGCCAGTCGTCAACCCATCTTGCAGGCTGCAGGTGAACCACTCTTCCATAGGCGTGCTTGTCCTGGAAGTGGAGGAACCAGTCTTCGCCCGACGGGGTGTCAACCCATGCTCCCTGGTGAGGTCCGTTCACCTGTGTCTTTCCCTGTGCCAAGCCCACATACTCCTCGTAAGGACCGAACGGGTCGCGCGAACGCATGATGACCTGCCAGCCATATTTCACGCCTCCAGCCGGCGACATGATATAGTAGTATCCGTTGCGTTTATAGAACTTCGTGCCCTCGATGGTGGGCTGGTCTTCATGTCCGTCATATACGATGCGCGAAGGTCCTGTCACTGTTGTTCCGTCCGGCGACATGGGAGCCACAAACAGCACCGACTTCACTCCAGCCCTCGACCCGGCGCAGCCATGCGAGAGATAAGCCTTTCCGTTGTCGTCCCACAGCGGGCAACAGTCTATCATGCCCTTTCCCTCTTTCACGCAGACAGGCTTGGTCCATGGTCCCCTCGGGTCTTGTGTCTTGGTCATGAACAGTCCTTGGTCGGGGTCGCCCCAGTAGATGTAGAACCATCCTTCGTGGTGGCGTATGGCGGGTGCCCAGACATAGTTGCCGTGCTGTATGCGCTTATGCCAGTCGAGGTCTGTGCCCTGGAATTTCGGCAACACGGGATAGTCGTCCACGAGTGCCGCGCCTATGATTTTCCAGTTCACGAGGTCGGTGCTGTGAAGTATCTGCAGTCCCGGGAAGCAGGCGAAGCTCGACGATGTCATATAGTAGTCGTCCCCCACGCGACAGACGTCGGGGTCGGAATAGTCGGCGTTGATAACCGGGTTTTGGTATTTTCCGCCCGGGAGGTTTGGGTTCCACGTGGCAGACTGTTGTGCCGTCATTGAGAGCGGCGAGACGGCGAGTGCCGTAGCAAGGAGCAAATTGGCAGTTCTTTTCATTTGTTTGTTTCAGTTTTGTTATACAAGTTTTAAGAATATACGAATTTCGGTGCGAAGATACTTGTTTTTCCGTAAACATCCAAATGTTTTCATACATATTATAAAATATATAATAATATTATTAATTTATTTATCTCTTTGGTATAAAAAAAATCCTTATACTACTTTCGCAAGTAA
>CALZAP010000291.1 GCA_945614335.1 uncultured Prevotella sp. | reverse complement strand
ACACTGTCGAGGGCAATGATGAGCACGCCGTACTTACTCTTATTGCAAGTGATGTTCTCGATGTTGATGTTGCGCACTGTAGGCACGAAACCGCGGCAGCAGATTTCCTTGGGCTCATAGTCGAGGTTGATTTTCAGAACCGATTCGCCGCACTGTCCTACCTCGATGTTGCGGGCATAAATGTTCTCAACGATACCGCCACGGCAAGTGTTGGTCTTGATGCGTACAACGCGGTCGAGATCGGGACTGTCCATCTTGCAGTTCTCGGCAAACAGGTTGCGGCAGCCTCCTGAGATTTCGCTTCCGATAACCACGCCTCCGTGTCCGTTTTGCATCTCGCAGTTGCGGATGATGATGTTCTCACTGGGCTTGTTCCAGAGGCGACCGTCGTTGTTGCGTCCGCTCTTCACGGCAATACAGTCATCACCGGTGTTGAAGAAACAATTCTCGATGAGCACGCCGTCGCATGACTCAGGGTCACAACCGTCACCGTTAGGTCCGTCGTTGTTGATATGCACACCACGCACGATAACGTTCTTGCAGAGCAGAGGGTGGATAACCCAGAACGGCGAACGAAGCAGAGTGACATCCTCTATGAGCACACCGTCGCAGTCGTAGGTGTTGATGAGTTGTGGACGCAGACCGTCCTGAGCCGTAAAGCGGCGCTCCTTCATATCCACGCCATCCTCGGCATATTTCAGCAGACGGGCGCGGGCACCCATGTTCTGTCCGATTTCGCCTTGCTTCCATCCGTATCTTGGAGCTCCGCACCATTTCCACCATGTGCTGTTCTCGCCGCCACCGTCAATGGTGCCTTCGCCAGTGATGGCGATGTCATTCTGTTTGTAGGCATAGATACATGGCTGGAGGTTGTAGCAGTCGAGACCTTCCCATCTTGTAGGTACGATAGGATAAAGTTCAGGTTGGAACACGAACTGGATAACAGCTCCCTTCTCCACGTGTAGGTTAACCTTGCTTTTCAAGGTAATGGCACCTGTGTTGAATGTGCCTTCGGGCACGATTACTCGACCTCCACCAGCCTTTGAGCATGCGTCGATGGCTTTGTTGATCGCCTTTTGGTTGACAGCCGCAGTAGCCTTAGTGCTTGCGCCATACTTAGTGATGTTGAACACTTTTTCGCCAAATTGTGGTTGGCGGATGCTCTGTTCTATCTGCTTGTATTGTGTGTCCCATCCATCGGCAAGAGCCACAGTGGGCAATAGCAGAAGAGCAAGCAAAAACTTGATATACTTCATACTTTTTTAATTTGTTTTATTTAAAGATTTAAGTTTTATGGGGGCAAAGATAATGTTTTTTTTTCAAATAACCAAGAAAAGCGTTGTTTTTTTCTATAAAATGAACACATAGGCATAGAGATACAGAGAAAAACAATAAGAACTCTGTGTCTCCGTGCCTCTGTGTTAGAGAAGTGCCACTATTCAGCTAAGGCTGCAAATAGATTGTCGAGAGCCTTGTCGGCATCTCCGTCAGCCTCCTTAAGCAAGGTTACGAACTTAGAACCGATGATGGCACCTGCAGCATTGGCCTGGGCACTTTCGAGTGTCTGCTTGTTGCTGATACCGAAACCAATCATGCGTGGGTTGCGCAGGTTCATGGCATTGATTCGACGGAAATACTCCTGCTTTGCCTCGTCGAAGCTCTTTTGTGCTCCGGTGGTGGCAGCTGAGGATACCATATAGATGAATCCGTCGGTATGCTCGTCGATAAATCTTATCCTATCTTCACTCGTCTCGGGAGTGATGAGCATGATGACTCGAATGTCATATTTGTCAGCCACGGGTTTAATTTCGTCGAGATAGTCCTTGAATGGCAGGTCGGGGATGATGACACCCGAGACTCCCGAAGCAACACACTCAGCGAAGAAAGCGTCATAGCCATAGTTCATGATGGGATTGAGATAACCCATGAGAATAAGTGGTATGCTCACTTCGTCCTTGATGGCAGTGAGTTGGGCGAATAGGTTTTTCAGGGTCTGTCCGTTTCTTAGGGCAGTTGTGGCAGCATCCTGTATGACAGGACCGTCGGCCATTGGGTCGCTAAATGGTATTCCCACTTCAATGAAGTCGATACCTCGACGTTCCATTGTTTTGATAACATCGCCTGTGCAGTCGAGCTTTGGGCAGCCCGAACAGAAGTAAAGCGAAAGTAGTTTTTTGTCGCCTTTGTTGGCGAATAATTCATTGATTTTATTCATAATTTTCTATTTTTTGTAGGTGGGTGTAGGTGATGTAGGGTGGGAGGATACTTCTTTTATGAAAGAGGCCAGGGTGGCAGCGGCTTTTATGCCAGGTGCAGTCTCAAAGCGGGAGTTGAGGTCGATGCCAATCATCTTGGGATGATGAAAGTAAGCGAGCCTTTCTGCGTCGTCGGGGCCTATGCCTCCACTGAGAAGGAATGGCAGATTGCCATTGTATCCATCTAATACCGACCAGTCAAACTGTTTGCCGCTTCCGCCTACTGTCTTGCATTTAGTGTCGAAGAGAAGGAGGTCGGCGATGGGGGATGAAGCGTCAGATTCATAATCAGTAGCCTTCTTGATATCTTCAGCATTCTCCACACTGATAGCCTTCATCACCTTACAATCCTCATGCAACATTGGGCGCAATTGCCTTATATATGTAGCCGACTCACTGCCGTGAAGTTGGATGACGTCGAGACGGCATCTGTGGGCGATGTCGGCAATATCATCTTGCGACTGATTGACAAAGACACCCACGCGGGTGATGCCGTCGGGGATGGAGTCGGCAGCAGAGAGGTCGGAGACAAAGCGTGATGACTTCGGCCAGAAGATCATTCCCATCCATGTCACTCCTGTCCGGG
>CALZAP010000290.1 GCA_945614335.1 uncultured Prevotella sp. | reverse complement strand
GTTGTTCCAATAGCGGGCTTCCATACCAGCCTTACCATCGGGGGTGGTGAGGGCGGCAAATCGGCTTTCCCTCACGGTGTTGCTCACGTGTCCGCATCCATCCACATACTTCACCGTGCCCCTTCCCCTTAGTTTTTTCTCGATTCCATCGAGGATTGTGACGGTGTGAACGGGGTATCCGCTATAGTTTCCCCATTGCATCACACTGTCGTTGGCGTTGGGTCCCATCACCACAATTTTCATTCCGTCCTTCTTCAGGGGCAGCACTTTGTTGCGGTTTTGCAGCAGCACGATACTCTTCTGCGCCATCTCGTAGGCGAGGGCGTTGTGAGCTTCAGAGCAGAGTCGGTCATGGGGTATCTTGGTCCATTCCACGAGTTTGTCGTCGTCCAGGTCGCCAAGTCTTATTCTTGCCGTGAGCAATCGCTTGAGCGATTTGTCGAGGGCTTCCATGGTCAATGTACCATCGGCGAGGGCCTGTGGTATGCTTTTATATACCGAACCGCACTCCACGTCGGTGCCCGAGATGATGGCCTTGGCGGTAGCCTCAGCCGGAGTGGCAGATACCCCGTGACACCCTTTGGCGAAGAAGTCGCGTATGGCACCACAGTCGCTCACCACGAGACCTTTATATCCCCATTCATCTCTCAGTATGCGTTGCAAGTATCTGTTATTGCCGCAGCATGGGTCGCCATCGATGCGTTGGTATGCGCACATCACCTCAGCCACGTCGCCCTTCTCCACCAATGTCTTGAATGCTGGCAGATAGGTCTCCCACAGGTCGCGCTCGGGCAGGTTTTCGATGTTAAACGAGTGGCGGTTCCATTCGGGGCCGGAATGTACGGCGAAGTGTTTGGCGCAGGCAAGCAGTTTGCGGTATTTGCTGTCGCTGCGTCCTTGCAGTCCGTTTACCACGGCAAGTCCCATGCGTGATGTCAGATATGGGTCTTCGCCGTATGTCTCCTGTCCGCGTCCCCATCTCGGGTCGCGGAAGATATTGATGTTGGGAGTCCAGAACGACAGACCTTGGTATCTGTTCATCTCGTTCTTGCTCTTTGCCTGGGCATTTTTTATGCGCGCTTCGTCGCTCACTGCGTCGAAGCAGCGATACAGCAGTGCGTCGTCCCATGATGCTGCCATAGCCATCGTGATCGGGAACACGGTGGTATATCCGTTGCGCCCCACTCCATGCAGGGCCTCGTTCCACCATTGAAACTCGGGCAATCCCAATCGCGGGATGGCTGGTGATTGATCCATCATCAACATTGTTTTTTCCTCTAAGGTCAGTCGGCCTTCAAGGTCGGCGGCACGCTCTTCAGGCGAAAGGATTGGATTTTGATATGGCAGCACGGATTGTGCCACGGCTCCCAAAGTCATGGTAGTCACCAAGATAGTAATTAATTGTTTCTTCATCATTAAGACAGTTTTGAGTTTGTAATAATGCTGCAAATATACTAAATTTTTTTGAATCGACAAAGAAAACGGAAGATTTATGAGAGAATATTGCTAAAAATCATTAATTATTAATTGTATATTTGGAAAGTCACCCCGAAAAGTGTAACTTTGCAACGAAAAGTCGCCCCGAAAAGTGTGATGATTAGCAAAAAAGTCGCCCCGAAAAGTGTAACTCTACGATGAAAAGTCGCCCAGAAAAGTGTATAACATTGTTGGATATGTAAAATATTAATACAATATGTTCAGAAGGAAGATAGAGGGAGTAATGCTCGCATGGAAAAAGAATGAGCATCGCAAACCATTGGTAATCAAGGGATGCCGCCAGTGCGGCAAGACAAGCTCTGTATTGGCTTTTGCAGAAAGTCAGTACGAAAATGTTGTATATCTAAATTTTCATGAGCACAAGGAGTACAAATCTTTCTTCTCTGGCGCTCTTGATGTTGACACCGTGGTATTGAATATCTCAATGGGAATAAAGGGCGTGAAATTTGTTGAAGGTAAGACTTGTATAGTATTTGACGAAATACAAGACTGCCCCAATGCCCGCTCTTCACTCAAGTTTTTCAGTCTTGACGGTCGCTACGACGTGATCTGCACTGGTTCTCTACTTGGAGTCAATGGTTATAAGACCAAGGAGGAAGATGAAGAGGAGCGACGCGCTTCTATTCCCGTGGGATATGAACAAATTGTTACCATGTATCCGATGGATTTCGAGGAATGGCTTTGGGCTAATGGTCTTGAACAGAAGCACATTGACTATCTCGCCACTTGCTTTCGTGATGAGACACCAGTGATGGAGGGTATTCACCGCAGGATGCGGGAGCTATTGAGGCTATATATTGTAGTTGGCGGTATGCCCGACGCTATCAATACGTTTTTTGCCACCAATAATATGAATGATGTAAGAGACGTACAGATGAACATTGTTGAGAATTACAAGTCGGACATGCTGAAATATGCCCTTCAGGAGGATAAATCCAAAATACGCGAGTGTTTTGACTCTATTCCCTCGCAATTAGCCAAGGAAAACAAGAAATTTCAATATTCTACGATCCGCAAGGGAGCAAGGTCGAGAGATTATCTCGGAAGTCTGCAATGGATTGAGGATGCCGGAATTATTCGTCGCTGTTATAACACTTCAATCACCGAACTTCCGCTTGCAGGCAATATGCTCAACGACTGTTTCAAGGTTTATATGGCCGACATCGGATTGCTTATGAGCATGCTTGAGGATGGTACGGCATGGAGTATTATGCAGGGTGACATGTTGTCATATAAGGGTGCTGTATATGAGAACCTTGCTGCTGATATTTTCGGAAAGATGGGGCGAAAACTGTATTATTTTCAGAAAGAAGGCGGACTTGAGCTCGACTTTCTGATAAGGTATCGCGGAG
>CALZAP010000289.1 GCA_945614335.1 uncultured Prevotella sp. | reverse complement strand
TGTTGCTCAGGAACTTATAAATAAAGTTAAATTATAGTGTTGCGGAATTAAGGAGTATGATAATGACAATGAAAAAAAACAAATTTATTAATGAATGGTGGCGAGGAATGGTGATTTTGTTCCTTGCCCTCGTATTGGCCGACGCACAGGCGGTCGTGATACCTGCCGGGACTTACTATTTCGACAATAGCAAGCTCAAGTATTCTGACGTGAAGTTTGTTTATGGCAACGATGCGGAAAGCGTTACGCATATCCTGCAGATGACCAAAACGGAGAATGGACTGTGGACGTTTGACATAGCAGCGACCGTAGAGGGACAGACCCACTACTTCTTCACCAACTCGGCATTAGAGGCAGGACTGCGCAACGAGAGGGTGACGAAGGTGAAAGACCTTATCGTGCAGCGGGGCGAACACCGCACACAGACCTTCAAGGACGTGGACAATGTGCCGTTGGTGGCTGGAGCCACTTTCGTGCCCAACTCCTCCGACCTGTATACGTCAGGAGTGTGGAAGAAGGAGGGCGAGTCGCCTGCCTCGGGGGCGCTGCCCGTATTATATATCAATACTGAGAACAATGCCCCGATAACATCGAAGGACGTGTATGTGCAGGCCACGTGCTATGTCGATCCGATGGGAAGCGAAGACTGCCCGGCTTCAGGCTCAAAGGAGTCGCCGCTTGCCCTGTCGATAAAGGGCAGGGGCAACTGGACATGGCAGGGATTTGACAAAAAGCCCTACCGCCTGAAACTATCTGCCAAAGAAGCTATGCTCGGCATGAAGAAGTCGAAGCATTTCGTGCTTATGGCGGGGGCCGACGACAACCTCGGATTTATGAAGAATCCTCTCGGATATGAGCTGTCGAGACGGATGAAGTTGGCTTGGACTCCCGACTGCCGACCGCTTGAGGTGGTGCTTAACGGCAACTACATAGGACTATATTTCCTGACGGAGAACATCAGAGTGGATGCCGACCGCGTGAATGTGACTGAACAGACAGACAATTCTGACGAGGACGTGACAGGAGGATGGCTTGTGGAAGTGGACAACTACAACTCCGACCCGCACATTTCGGTGAAGGTGACAGACAAGAGCCAAGACATTTGGATTACATACAAGTCGCCCGAGGTGCTGTCAGCCGCTCAGGAGGATTATCTCCAGAGTCAGTTTGACGCCATTCGCGACGCTGTGTATGACAAGGACAGGACTTCGATGGAATGGGAACGTCTCGTGGACATGTATGCCATGGCAAGGGTGTATGTGGTAAGGGAGATATTGCAGGACGAGGAAGGCTTCCACGGCAGTTTCTATCTCCATAAGGAGCGCGGCAACGATACAAAATGGGTGGCTGGTCCCGTGTGGGACTTTGGCAACGCCTACAGCCGCGACCGTCATAAGTTTATATGGGAACGTCCAGAGTTTGAGTGTTTCTTTATCGACCAGATATATCAGTTCCCGCGCTTTCAGGAGGCTGTGAAGAATGTGTTTGGCGACTTCTACCGTGAAGAATATCCTTCCATCGACCAGTTTATCGACAGTTTCGCATCGTCCATATCAGTGGCTGCCGTTGCCGACCACAGCCGTTGGCCTCAATACGGCACCGACAATGTCTCGGCCAAGGCATCGACGCTCAAATCTTATGTTCACGACAAGATTGGCTGGCTTGCCAAGCAGTGGGGAACGACAGGCTCTGCCGACATCAAGTCGCCTGCCGGCGACACCATTGGCAACAACCAGTCCACCATAGTATATGACTTGCAGGGCCGACGGGTCACAGACACGTCGAAGCCCGGCGTATATGTATATAAGAACAGGATGCTGTTGAAATAGGGTATCTATCTCAACTTACTTAACTTCTTTATCATCTGAGAATTAAGCACTCAACTTTCGGAAGTAATTTTATTAACCGCAGAGGTTTAAATAAAACCCTTATACAATGGGAATTACCACTTCCGAAAGTTGAGTATGTTTATTGCCTTTCACGCCATGTTTTTGATAGAAGGGGCGTTGTTTTACCTCACTATTCTTCTACCACTCCGTCGGTCATGGTGTATTGCTCCAACGAGCCAGCCTTACCCTGAATACAAATATAAGTCAAAGGGCTATTGCCTGTGCATTTGGTATTGCGGCTTACATCGGGGGCCACCCTTACAATGCTGCCCGAAGCCACAGGCTCTTCCTTGCCGTCGAAAACGAACACGCCCTCGCCGCTCAGCACCACATACACCTCCTCGTTCTGCTTGTGATGATGGAAGAAGGGAACACTTGTGCCAGGTGCGAGTGTGCCGAACGAGAGCTCCACGGATGTAGTACCCAAAATTTCCTTCACGAATGCCTTGCCCTCGAATGAGGCGAGGTCTCCTACTGTGGCCACGCTGTAGCCATCAGTTGATTTTACTAATTCTGCCTTGTTCATAATGTTACTTCTAACGTTGTTTTGACGCTGCAAAATTACATCATTTCTCCGAATCCAGCAAGAAGGCACGCTAGGGAAAGTAAGTCACCCGAAAGATACTAATGCTGATTATCAGTGGTTTACAGAATCAATATTTATACTTTTTTAATGGCAGAATGTCATATAGGCAGGACGCGGATTCAAATAGCAAGTTTATAGTACTTTGAGTTCTTAGAGGGCTGCGCATGAAAACAGCGGCATGGAAACTCTGCGTTCTCCGTCGCTTGCGACCTACTCTATATAAAGCAACAATCAAAGCGTAACGTCACGCTTGCTGAAACGTAACGTCATGTTTGCAGAGACGTAACGTTACGTTATAAACGGCGTGAGGAGGGTTAAGATTTACTTGCAGGTTCTTCGTCAAAATAGCTGCCCTTCTCCATGCTTCGGCCTTCTGCCA
>CALZAP010000288.1 GCA_945614335.1 uncultured Prevotella sp. | reverse complement strand
AGCTCCGGTAAGTGCTGTTAAGGTCGAAAGCCACCACGTCTTCCGCTTCCGTCTTGTTGATGGTGATTATGTAAACGGGAATGTCGAGGTTGAGGCTGTGCAGCATGTCTTCAATGGGCTGGAACTCATTCCGCAGGCTCACCTGTTTGAAGTAGTGTATTACGAGTTGCTCGGGCTTGTTGTTTATGGAGGCATATTCGAGCACCGCCTCTTCAATGGCACCCATCAGTTCCCGCAGCTGCGACTTTGCGAAATATCTGTAGCTGTTGAATGCTCCGGTGTTGTCAAACGAGAATGCCGCTCCGATATACTGCATGTTGTCGTCGCTTCGAAAAGCCCCGATGCCAATCACCAGGTCGTTTTTCTTTGTCTCGTCGAGAAGCCATGGCATTCCCTCGAGTTTTGCGCACATGGCCACCGACATGTTCTGCATTGTGTAGATGAAGTTCAGCTTGCCTTTTTGGATGTCACCTTCCATGCCTCTTGTCATCGTCTTTGCCTCTATGCACTGTGTCGGTATTCCAAGGTTCAGGAACGCCTCTTTCACTTTGTAGTAAACCTTTTTCTGGCTTTTCTCGCTTGAGTATTTGGTTATTGGCGTGACGTAAATTCCCATGTATTTTGAGTTTGGGTCGAGGTTGCGGTAATGTTCGTCCTGCAGCCTCGCCATTATCTCAGGCAGCGGGTTGGCTTCGTTGCAGAACTCGATATGCAGTGTCGAGTCGGCATAGTCCACCTGTGTGCCGATGTAGTGCGACATGGTTTTCTGCACAGAGTTGACCACTTCTTTGTCTGACTTGTCTTTGACATACTTCGGGTAGCTTCCGTTTTTGAAGCCGCCAATCAGTTGTGACACCTTTCCTTTCAAAGACTGTGGGTATATGGCAATGAGCTTCACCGCCACGTGTGGACTTATCCTGGCTGGCCCGTTGTTGATGCCGCGTTGTTGGCGCAGTTCTTTCGTGTTGCGTCCGAACACCAGCATCCTTTTGCTCTCTTCCACTTGCCCCACCTGTAGCGGGTTGACCTCACGGAAGTCGTCCGCCAGCTCGTTGAACACCTTTTTCAGTTCCTTGTCGCATAGATATCTCTTTTGGAACTCAGTGATTTTTTGTTTGTATTTCACGTATCGGCTCTCGTCCGTTTTCTTGATTGTCTCGTGGTCGAGTGCCAGTATGTGTTTCAGCTCTTTTGTAACCACGGCCCTTGTTGTCGTGGGGTCGTAGCCAATGTTGTGGCTCTGCAGATGCTTGAGACTGTCGATGTTACGTCTCACGTGAGTCTTGCCCTGTTCGTCGGTATATTCCCGTCTCGTCATCACGAGGCGCAGCATGTCGGCGGTCACACGGTTGCCAGACTGTCCCAGCGGGTCGCAGCCGTTGTCGTCAAGGAGCACGTTTATCGGGGCGTTGAAGAGCATTGCCGGCCGGTCGTAGGTCACCATGATGTATGGGCAGTGGTTGAACGAGTCGTAGCGCACCTTCAGCGTGAATCGGTCCATAACCCAAATCCTTACATCCTCCCCTTTGTATTTCACTGTGCGCACCTCGCCTTCAGCCAGCTTCCATACCTGCAGGTCGTCGGTGATGCGCTGCTTTGTTAAGATGAGCTCGTCGTGCTTGCTGAGAACCCTTTTCAGTTCATGACGGTAATAGCGTCTCATGAAAGTGGAGTTTTCTGGTTTAGAAGGGTCGATGTCCACTGGTTCAAAGCCGTCAAAACAAAAGTTGTAGCCCACGAATACCGGTTGCTTCCCGAGAGCAAAGCCTTCCCGCTGTGCAAAGATGTCTATCACTTCCTTCGGTGTCTGCTGAAGGGTGTCGAGCTTGTCGCTACGGTGTTTTTCATCGCTTTTGGCAGAAAAAAACATTTTGATAAGGTTTTCCGGATATTTGAAGTCCAGATGATTCAATATTAGCATTTTGTTCATATTTTTTATTTGTATGAATTGTGATTTGTTTGGTTACAGATATGTCTTGTTATCTCTCTTTTGCCGCTCCACTGTCCTTTTATACCAAATTCGGTGGAAATATGGCTATTTTGGCGTTTTGAGTAGACCCACACCGAGTTTGGTATAGACTTACACCGACTTTGGTACGGAGGCAGAGCGGAGGCAGAGTGGAGGCAGAGCCTACTTACGGTAGGGTTTTGGGGGCGTTTTTGCACAGTTTTTGTGTTGAGACATGGGTATATTTCCTCCCTTGCCTGATATGAATCCAACAGTAAAACCCGTCTTCCACCACTGTCTCCTCTATCTTGTCTGGTAGTGGCAAATCAATGGTTTTGTCTTCTATTTTTACTTTTCCGTTTTCCACTCTCACAAATCTCAGTACGTCTCCTTCCTTCCATTCTTCCTGAATGATGTCACACACGGCATGACAGTCTTCAAACCTGCAACCGAGCGTGGGCAGTGTACCTTGCGACACAGTTCCGAGTTCAAAAATGTTGGCGCTCATGAAGCAGTCGCAGTCACGTTGGTTTATTTTCCTGAATTCAAAGCATCCTCTTACCGCCTCTTTCACGATGCGGTATAGTTGCTGTGCCGCCTTCATCTTTTCCCGTTGGGCGAGTTGTACTTCGGATTTCTTGTCTCGATATGAGGCTGGTCGCTGCCTCACGGTGAGCATACCTTTTTGGTATTGGTAGACGAGTTCGCCCACCCTGCCGCTTAGTGTTCCGTTTGGTTTTATTTTTGCCATTGTCTTATGTTGTATTAATTTAACAGAAGGGCTTTTCTCCCTTTCAATTGCAAAGTTAATGAAAAATACTATATCCACCAATTTTTTTGCATAAATTTAACATAACTCTTTGCTCTGTGTAACTATTCAGCAGGTAGTATTCCTTTATACACAGTGGATTAAAAGCACTGTT
>CALZAP010000287.1 GCA_945614335.1 uncultured Prevotella sp. | reverse complement strand
GTGGAAGTCATTCAACACGCGCTATAATGTCTATTTCAACGGCAGTCAGGCCTTCATTGAGGGTTCACAGGAAAAAGAATCGTCATCCACCGACAACTATACAGAAATATTGCCCCTTTATCCCGTTGGCAACAAGAACAACCGCGAGATTGGAAAGGCAAAGTTTGACGTGGCGATCCTGAAGGCTGAGAAAGCCATCAAGCTGCACAGTATCAAGACCCGTCCGGAATGGACGAAGAACAGGCGCAAGACCGCAAAGGACATCGAATGGCTCGGTCGTCGCGAATACAATCCTTTTATGTGGAAGGCATGGCTCTTGCTTGGCAAGTCGCAATTCCAGAAAGGCAGTTTTGATGAAGCCGCCGCCACATTTTCTTATATGTCCCGTCTTTATGAGACACAGCCCGCCATCAATGGAATAGCCAATGCATGGCTTGCCCGCAGCTACGTTGAATTGGATTGGCTATATGAGGCTGACGACGTTATAACACGCCAGAAGCGAGACTCAATCCATTATCGTGCCGTCGCTGATTGGGATTATGCCCTAACCGACTATTACCTGCGTGCCGGACAGTATGCAGAGGCTGCCAAATACCTTCGGAATGTAATCCGTCATGAGAGCCGCCGTAAGCTTAAGGCACGCCAGTGGTACCTTATGGGTCAGTTGCAGACGCAGTTGGGCAACCGCAAGGCTGCCTACGATGCCTATCGTCATGTGGTTAGGCTTAACCCTCCATACATCCTTGCCTTCAATGCCAGGATTGCCCAAACGGAAGTTATGGCTGCCGGTGCATCGCGTAAGATGATACGCAAGCTGAAGCGTATGGCAGCGTCTGACAACAACAAGGACTATCTCGACCAGGTGTATTATGCCATCGGCAATATATATATGAGCGACAAGGACACACTCAATGCCATTGCCGCCTACGAGAAGGGAATAGCCAAGGCCACACGTAGCGGTATTGAGAAAGGTGTGCTTCTTTTGACACTCGGTGATATTTATTGGCAGCGCGAGAAATATTCAGATGCCCGCCGATGCTATGGTGAGGCTATCGGATTGCTCGACCGCGACCGTCCCGATTACGAGCAGTTGTCAGAACGTTCGAAAGTGCTTGACGAGCTTGTCCCGCATACGGATGCCATCCATCTCCAGGACTCTCTCCAGGCTCTTGTGGCAATGCCCGAAGCCCAGCGAAATGAGGCTATTGACAGGGTGATTGAGGCTCTGAAGAAGAAAGAAAAGGAAGAGCGCAGAAAGCAACAGGAAATGGAAGCCGAACAGCAGTCGGCGCAACAGTCGGCAATGTCCGGTGCTAACCGCAAGCCTTCCACCCAGCAACAGCAGACCCAGAAGACTGAGAAGGGACTTTGGTATTTCTATAATCCCATGGCTGTCAACCAGGGAAAGACCCAGTTCCAGCAGCAGTGGGGCAAGCGCGAGAATGTGGATGACTGGCAGCGCGTCAACCGCACGGTGCTTAAGATGGACAGTCCTGACGCTGAGGAAGAAAACGAGGCCGTGTCCGACAGTACCGCCCTTGCCGACGGAACCACTCCCGAGGCAGCCTCTGATTCCACTGCCACATCAACTGTTCCCAAGGATTCGCTCGACCCCCATACGCGTGAGTATTATTTGGCAGAACTGCCATTCACCGATGAACAAAAAGCTGCGAGTGATGCAGTGATAATGGACGGGTTGTATAATTCGGGAGTGATATTCAAGGACAAGCTCGACAATCTGCCGCTCTCCGAGAAGCAGTTCCATCGTCTCCTTACGCAATATCCGCAATATGAGAAGAACGACGAGACCTTCTATCATCTCTTCCTCCTGTATTCGCGCCAGGGTAATCCCTCACGCGCCCAATCCTGTGTGGATTCCCTTAGTGCCCGTTTCCCCGACAGCCAGTGGACACAGCTGCTCACCGACCCCTATTTTGCTGAAAACGCACGTTTCGGCGTGCATATAGAGGACTCGCTTTATGCCGCCACTTATCAGGCATTCAGGGATGACCGGTATGATGAAGTAGTGGCCAATGCCTCCATATCAGAGACACGTTTCCCCCAGGGAGCCAATCGTCCGCGTATGATATTCATTCACGGTATGTCGCTGCTCAATGGGGGTGATGCCACTGGTTGTACGGAATTGATGCGTCAGGTGGTGGATAAATATCCCCAAAGCGAGGTGTCGCCTATTGCCGGAATGATTATAAAGGGAGTTCAGGAAGGACGTCGCCTTCACGGTGGCAAGTTTGATTTAGGTGACTTGTGGACACGCCGTACGGTCATTGCCGCTGCTGCCGACACCACCAAGGCAGACACTCTGAGTGCCGAGCGTCAGTCGCCCCATGTCTTCATGCTTTTGTTCAATCCCTCCAAGGTGTCGCCCAACAGTGTTCTCTTTGCCGTGGGAAAATACAACTTCACCAGTTTTATGGTGCGCAGCTTTGATATGCAGATTGAAGAGCATGAGGGCGTATGTCGCCTGATAGTGAGTGGATTCCTCAACTATGACGAGGCAATGCAGTATGCCCGTCGCCTCTCTTCTGACAAGGATATGACCGAGCGTCTGAAGGGATGCCGTCACTTAGTGGTCAGCGAGAGCAATATGGCATTGGTGGGCACCCGCTACTCTTATGAGGAATACGACAAGTTCTTCATCAGCACCCTTGCCCCTGTCAAGATCAGCACAGAGCAACTTCTTAATCTTCCCGAAACGGTTGTGACGGAAATCCCCGAAGACTATGAAGATGGGGAAGGTGAGGAATCGGATGATGACTTTGGCGAGGAACCCTCTTCCGAAGACACCTTCGATTTTGAGGAAGACTTCTATCGCTGATTTTGGGGTTATTTAAACCACAGAGATAAAGAGAAA
>CALZAP010000286.1 GCA_945614335.1 uncultured Prevotella sp. | reverse complement strand
TGGGTGACTTTGGAGACCTCGCGCGCTTTGCCGACTGGATGGCTCTTGCCGGAATGAAGATTTTACAGATTCTGCCAGTAAACGACACCACGATGCAACACAACTGGCAAGACTCCTATCCTTATAATATTATAAGTGTATATGCACTCCACCCGCAGTATCTCGACATCGAACAGGTGGGCGAACTGAAAGACAAGACCTTGATGACAGCTTTCTACCGAAGGCGAACAGAACTCAACTCCCTCGACTATACTGACTATGAGGCAGTGGAAAGAGTGAAGGGAGAGTATATGCACTTGAAGTATGAGGAAGTGAAGGACACGCTTGAAAGCGACGGAGACTTCCGACGTTTCGTTGACGACAACAAGACATGGCTCGTGCCTTATACCGCTTTCTGCCTGCTTCGCGACATAAACCATACTGCACGCTTTACGGATTGGGGCGAGAATGCTGTTTACGACTATCGGAAGGCAGAGGCTTTGTGTGAATGTGACGATGCAAGGTTTATACATTTCCTCCAATACCATCTCCACAGACAACTGAAGCGGGCAGCGGAACATGCTGCCGACACAGGTGTCGCCATCATGGGCGACATGCCTATTGGAGTAAGCCGCGACAGTGCCGAGGCTTGGGCAAATCCCTCGCTCTTCAACCTCGACTCACAGGCAGGAACCATTCCCGACAACCTTAACCCGAGAGGACAGAACTGGGGATTCCCGACATACAACTGGAAGAACATAGAAGCCGACGGATTCAAATGGTGGCATAAGCGACTGGAACACATGGAACAGTATTTCGGAGCCATAAGGATAGACCATGTGCTCGGCTTCTTCCGCATGTGGGAGATACCAAATGAGAATATCGACGGACTGCTTGGACACCTCTCTCCGTCCATGTCGCTCAACGAGGCAGAGATGGGATACTACGGACTGGCATTCCATAAAGACAACTACACAAGGCCGATGATTGACGACGCGATAGTGGACCGTGTCTTTGGCATCCATGCTAATTACGTGAGAGACAACTACTTGACATCACGCGGATACAACATGTATGACCTTCGTGAGGAATGTTCCACCCAGAAGAAAATCATGGCACTATTTGGCGACCGTCACGACGAGAGCAGCCTATGGATTCGCGACGGATTGTGTAGGCTTGCCACTAACGTGCTCTTCGTGGCTGAAGGTGGAACCGGCATGTATCATCCTCGTGTAAACGCCTTCTCCACACCGGCTTACAAGCTGCTTGGACCTCACGACCGTGATGCCTTCATGCGACTCTATAACAACTATTACTATGAGCGCCACAACGCCCTTTGGGAATATACCGGACGCAGAAGGCTCTCCATGGTGTTTGGCGGAACAAGGATGCTCACCTGTGCCGAAGACTTGGGACACAAGCCTGGCTGTGTGGCAGGTGTGCTCGACCAGTTGCGCATTCCCTCGCTTGAGATACAGTTTATGCCAAAGCACGACGATGTAGACTTCGCCCATCTCGAAGCCAATCCATATCTCAGCATGGCAACCATCACCACCCACGACATGGCTCCCCTCCGGCTTTGGTGGCAGGAGAATCCGCAGAAGGCCCAGCACTACTATGTGGAGATGATGCAGAAGGAGGGAAGGGCTCCTGAACAGCTTTCCACAGTGCTTGCTGAGGAAATCATAGCAAGGCATCTCTATTCGCCTTCCATGCTTTGTGTGCTGTCTATCCAGGACTGGCTCTCGATGGACTCAGGACTGAGGTCGGCAAAACCCCGGGCAGAACGCATCAACACTCCGGGCGACAGCTACAACCGCTGGCAATACCGCATGAACGTCACCATCGAGCGTCTCATGACCGAGAGCAGTTATAATAATAAGGTGAAAACAATGATTAAAAGAAGTAAGCGATGAAAGAATATGATGTTTATGTCTTCGACCTCGACGGCACGTTGTTGTCAACCCTCGAAGACTTGGCTGCAAGCACCAACTATGCCCTTGAGAAATGCTCAATGCCTGTTCATTCGCTCGACGATGTACGTCGGTTTGTGGGCAATGGGGTAAGAAAACTCATTGAGAGAGCAGTGCCGGGAGGCGAGACAAACCCTCGTTTCGAAGAAGCACTTTCCACGTTTAAGAATCATTACATGCACCATTCGCTCGACCGAACCAGTCCTTATCCCCATGTGGTGGAAACACTGAAGAGCTTGAGGCTCAGGAACAAGCGGGTGGCAGTGGTGAGCAATAAGTTCTATGCAGCCACAGTAGACCTTTGCCTACACTTTTTTGGCGACTTGGTGGAGGTGGCCATTGGCGAGCGTGAGGGAATAAGGAAAAAACCTGCACCTGACACTGTGGAAGAGGCATTAAGGCAGTTGGGCGCGGGAAAGGAAAATGCAGTGTATATTGGCGACAGTGAGGTGGACATAGAAACGGCATGCAACAGTGGCATGCCGTGTGTCAGTGTGTTATGGGGATTCCGCGACCGTGCCTTTCTCGAAAGTCATGGGGCGGAGACGTTCATCAGCGACCCGAGGGAGCTTCTCGACTGGTGATGTCAAACACAAGGCCTTCTGCCGCAAGGTCGGTATTAGGGAATATCGCCCTTGCTTCCTCCAGCATCTTCGCCTCGTTGTTGTAACGTGCGGAATAATGTCCGAGGATGAGATGTCCGGCTTGCGCTCTCTTTGCCACGGTGGCAGCTTCGGCAGCCGTGGAGTGAAAGTGCTTGCGGGCTCTTGCCGTGTCCTCGCTGGAGTAAGTGGATTCGTGAAACACCATATCGACCCCTTTGATGATGTCGGCAATTTCAGGCTTGAATGTAGTGTCGCTACAGTAGGCGTATGAGCGTGCCGGATCGGCGGGAGTGGTAAGCCGTTCGGAAGGTATCAGCTCA
>CALZAP010000285.1 GCA_945614335.1 uncultured Prevotella sp. | reverse complement strand
ACTTCCCAAGCGACCAAAGGGAGCGATAACTTCTTCCTAACTCCCTTCTAACTCCTAAAACTTGAGCTACTGAACTATTTTCAAAAAAAAATGGAGTTTTATTTTGTAGTTTCTGTAAGTTTATGTACATTTGCACAAAAATTCAAAAACTATGATTAACAAGGAACTTCTACAGCCAGAATCAATCGTCGTCATCGGAGGTTCTAACAACTTCCACAAGCCAGGTGGCGCTATCGTGAGAAACATATTAAGCGGAGGATACAATGGTACCCTACGTATCGTTAACCCTAAAGAGGAGGAGGTGCAGGGAATAAAGGTGTTCCACGACATCAGCGAACTGCCTGACACGGAGCTCGCCGTGCTGGTGATACCGGCGCAGATGTGTCCGCAGACAGTGAAAACACTGGCCGAAGAGAAAAACGTGAAGGCCTTCATCATCATATCCGCCGGATTCGGAGAAGAAACGGAAGAAGGAGCACGGCTGGAGGAGGACATCCTCGAGACATGCAGAAAGCATAACGCAGCTCTCATAGGGCCTAACTGCATCGGACTGCTGAACAACCACCACCACAGCGTGTTTACAAAGCCTATACCACAACTGAACCCTAAAGGTGTAGACTTCATCAGCGGGTCGGGAGCCACGGCAGTGTTCATTCTCGAATCGGCCGTGATGAAGGGACTGCAGTTCAACTCCGTATGGTCCATCGGCAACGGAAAGCAGATAGGCATAGAGGACGTGCTGCAGTACATGGACGAGCACTACAACCCCGACACCGACCCTACCATCAAACTTCTCTACATAGAAAATATCTCCAACCCCGACAAACTACTGTTCCACGCCAGTTCGCTGATAAGGAAAGGATGCCGCATTGCAGCCATCAAGAGCGGATCGAGCGAGAGCGGAAGCCGAGCCGCTTCTTCACACACGGGAGCTATAGCCACGAGCGACTCAGCCGTGGAGGCACTGTTTAGAAAAGCCGGAATAGTGCGTTGCTTCTCGCGCGAGGAACTGACCACCGTGGGATGTATTTTCACATGCCTTCCCGTGTCACAATCCTCTTCTCAGCATACCCTACCCTCCTCCCTCTCAAAATTCGCCATCGTGACACATGCCGGAGGTCCCGGAGTGATGCTCACCGACGCCCTGTCGAAAGGAGGACTGCAGGTGCCGCAATTTAAGGGAGAGGCTGCTGAGGAACTGAAATCGAAACTGTATCCGGGAGCTTCGGTGGCAAACCCTATCGACATACTTGCAACAGGCACACCCGAGCATCTCGCGACAGCCATCGACTACTGCGAAAACCAATTTGACGAGGTGGACGCGATAATGGTGATATTCGGAACACCGGGTCTGGTGAAACTCTACGAGACCTACGACGTGTTGCACAAGAAAATACTCGAATGCAAAAAGCCTATATTCCCTATACTCCCATGTCTGCATACAGCCGGACCTGAGGTGGCGGAATTTCTTAAGAAAGGCCATGTGAACTTCAGCGACGAGGTGACATTGGCAGTATCACTTTCACGCATCATTGCCACACCTAACCCTGCCCGACCGGAGATAGAATTGTTTGGAGTGGACGTGCCGCGAATACGTGACATCATAGCCGGCGTGGAGGAAGACGGATATGTTGAGCCACATGTGGTAAGGCAGATTTTCGAGAGTGCCGGAATACCGATGGTGCCGGAAATGGTGAGCGACAACAAACAAGACCTCATCGACTTTGCCGCAAAAACAGGTTATCCCGTGGTGGCAAAGGTGGTGGGACCGATACACAAGAGCGACGTGGGCGGAGTGACCCTGAACATAAGAAACGAAAAGCACCTGGCCATGGAGTTTGACCGAATGATGGAGATACCCGACGCACACGCCGTGATGGTGCAGAAGATGCTACGCGGCACGGAGCTGTTTATAGGAGCGAAATACGAGCCGAGATTCGGACATGTGGTGCTCTGCGGAATGGGCGGCATATTCGTGGAGGTGCTGAAGGACGTCTCGAGCGGTCTGGCACCGTTGAGCTATGCAGAGGCTACATCGATGATACGGTCGCTGAGGGCATACAAGATAATAAAGGGCACACGCGGACAGCAGGGACTGAACGAGAAGAAGTATACGGAGATTATCGTCAGACTCTCGTCGCTGCTGAGATTTGCCACCGAGATAAAAGAGCTCGACATCAACCCGCTGCTCGCCGACAGTGAGGAAGTGGTGGCCGTGGACGCAAGAATACGCATAGAGAAAAACAAATAACACATGGAACATAACTATACTGAAGAAGAAAAGGCGCAACGCAAGAAGATGAAGCGCAAGCAAATGGTGAAGGACTACTTCTTCATCACTTTCGGCATACTGCTTTATGCCGTGGGATTCAACGCGTTCATACTGCCGGAAAAGGTCGTAATGGGCGGCATGACAGGTGCCAGCTCGCTGTTATACTATGCCTTTGGACTGCCACCGGGCATCATGCTTTGGTTTATGAACGTTGCACTGCTCATACTCGCATACAAGGCTCTTTCAAAACAGTTTGTGCTCAGGACCATAATAGGCGTTACCATCATCTCGGTTTTCATCGATGCCCTCAGGCCCGTATTCATGGCTCACCCAGTGATAACGGCCGGTGAAGACAAGTTCATGCATGTCTTGATAGGCGGTATGATGAGTGGTGCCGGACTGGGAATAGTGTTCTCCCACAACGGCTCCACGGGAGGCACCGACATACTTGTGGCGCTGCTTGGCAAGTACACAAGGATGAGCTTCGGACGTGCCATGCAGATGATCGACATGTGCATCATATCATCATCATACTTCCTCTTCCACAGTATGGAGACCATCGTTTATGGTCTGTGTTTCACATTCGTGGCGGCATACGTGTGCGACTATATAATAAACGGTACACGACAGACGGTAC
>CALZAP010000284.1 GCA_945614335.1 uncultured Prevotella sp. | reverse complement strand
AGACCCTGAAGATTAAGGAAGCTCGCGGCGGCGGCTTCGCTATATCACTCAAAGCCTTGTAATTATTTTAAAACCACAGAGAAAAAGAGATAAAGAGTTCTTCTTATATTGAGATGGTTGCTTGCGCAACGAGAGTTCACAGAGATTGTGCGACAATAAATCTCTAAACCTCTTTATCTCTGTGGTTTAATTAATAATATAAAGATGGAAATTAACGACATAACAAAAAAGATTATTGGAGCAGCCATTGAGGTTCATAAAATATTAGGACCAGGACTTTTGGAAAAGACATACGAATTATGCCTAATTCATGAATTGAAAAGCCAAGGTTTGAAATGTGAATCTCAAAAAACGATACCAATAGAATACAAAGGAATTGTCTTAGACGATTCTCTAAAGCTCGATATTATTGTTGAGGATATGGTAATTGTAGAACTAAAAGCTACAAATGAAATACTTCCCATACATAGGGCACAGATATTGTCGTATATGAGATTATCCCATATTAATACAGGATTAATCATTAATTTCCATGTCAGTTTACTGAAAGACGGCATTGAGCGTTTTACAAACAAAGCGCAGCCCTCTTAAATCTCTTATGCCAAAGGCATAAACTCTATTAAAAGACAAAAGAAAAATCTCTTAATCTCTTAAACTCTGTGGTTAATAATAATAATAATATATGAGAATAAATAAAAAAATAACAATGACAGTAGTCTCTTTGATGCTTGCTGGGGGAGCAATAAGCGCCCAGCAAACATTCAACGAGTTGACCTACACGAAGGATGCCTCTTCTTTCAGACTCAATGCACCCTCCAAGGCTAAGAGCGTCAAGGTGCATATATATGAAAAAGGGGTAGGTGGAGAAAAGGTGAAGACCGTGAAGATGAAGCGCACAGGCAACGATCTGTGGACTGCCGACATTAAGGGCGACCTCAAGGGTAAGTTCTACACCTTCCAGGTGGAAACCAAAGGCAAGATGATGAACGAGACTCCTGGTGTATTCGCAAAGGCAGTAGGCGAAAACGGACACCGTGCCGCCATCATCGACATGGCCGACACCAATCCCGAGGGATGGTACTGCGACAAGCGTCCAATGACCAAGCAACACACCGACCTCGTCATCTACGAGATGCACCACCGCGACTTCTCCGTGTCGCCTAACTCAGGACTCATCCACAAGGGCAAGTTCTTGGCACTGACAGAGCCAAAGGCTGTATATCACCTGAAAAACCTCGGTGTGAATGCCATACATATCCTGCCTTCATACGACTATGCCTCGGTGGATGAGTCGAAGCCCGACGTGCCTCAATACAACTGGGGCTACGACCCTCTGAACTACAACGTGCCCGAAGGTTCATACTCCACCAATGCCGTTTGCCCAATAGCTCGCATAAAGGAGTTCAAGCAGATGGTGCAGGCACTCCACAAGGCAGGCATTCGCATCATCCTCGACGTGGTGTACAACCACACCTTCGACATCGACAACAGCAACTTCAATCTCACCTATCCCGGCTACTACTACCGCACCACCGCTGACGGAAAGATTTCCGACGGTTCGGGCTGCGGCAATGAGACCGCAAGCGAAAAACCGCTCATGCGCCAGTTTATGATTGAGTCGGTGCTCTATTGGGCAAAGGAATACCACATCGACGGATTCCGCTTCGACCTCATGGGCATTCACGACATAGAGACCATGAACATGATACGCAAGGCTCTCGACGAGGTTGACCCTTCAATATATATGTATGGCGAGGGATGGAGTGCAGGTGCTTGTGCTTATCCTACTGACAAACTTGCCATGAAGGCCAACACCCGCCAGCTCAACGGCATTGGAGCATTCTGCGATGACATGCGAGATGCTCTCCGCGGACCGTTCAGCGACGATAATAAGTCGGCGTTCCTTGGCGCCATCCCTGGAAATGAGGAGAGCATCAAGTTTGGCATCACGGGATGTATCGCCCATCCGCAGGTAGACATCAAGAAGGTGAACTACAGTAAGGCGCCATGGACAAATTCCCCAAGTCAGATGATTGCTTACGTTAGCTGCCACGACGACATGTGCCTCGTTGACCGCCTTAAGGCAAGCATTCCCGGCATCACACAGGAAGAGCTAATCCGTCTCGACCTTCTCGCTCAGACAGCAGTGTTCACTTCTCAGGGCGTGCCATTCATTCTTGCCGGCGAGGAGATGTTGCGCGACAAGAAGGGCGTGCACAATAGCTACAAGTCGCCAGACGACATCAACCAGTTGCCGTGGGAAAACCTCCAGAAATATCCCCAGGTATTCGACTACTACCGCGGACTCACGGAGCTGCGCCGCAACCATCCCGCCTTCCGTATGACCGATGCCAATATGGTATACCGCAAACTGGAATTTCTCGATGCTCCCGACTGCGTGGTGGCTTTTCGCTTGAAAGATAACGCCAACGGCGACTCATGGCGCGACATTGTGGTTATACTCAACTCCAACAAGGCTGCCAAGACGGTAAGCATACCAAATGGCAACTGGACTTCCGTATGCGAGGGAGGACAAATCAATCTCAACGGAATATCGGAGTATAGAGGCTCGGAAATTGAAGTCGCTCCACAAGAGGCATTAATACTATTCAGATAAAACCAAAACATGAAAAAGATAATAACCGCCTTGTTATTAGGCACAACATTGACTATGAACGCAGCAGTGAAAATAGACCGTATAGAACCTACCGACTGGTATGTGGGACTGAAGGACGCTAGCCTCCAGCTCATGGTTTATGGCAAAGATATAAAGACTGCTGAGGTATCAACCGACTATCCAGGAGTGAAAATCGACTCACTCGTGCGTCTTGATTCTCCCAACTACCTTCTCGTATATATGAACGTGAAGGATGCACAGCCCGGCACTATGACCCTGCTCTTCCAACAGG
>CALZAP010000283.1 GCA_945614335.1 uncultured Prevotella sp. | reverse complement strand
GACATTCCAGCCGATGTCATACACCAAATGATTAGCCAACTACCAGACGGCTACCGCACCGTGTTCAACCTCTTTGCCATAGAGGGCAAGAGCCACAAGGAGATAGCAGCCCTCCTCGGGATAAAGGCCGACACCTCAGCATCCCAATTTTTCAGGGCAAAAAACATCCTCGCAAAACAAATAGATAATTATAAACGTAATAAAACCCACGACAGATTATGACAGACAAATTCACAAGAGAAATAAAACAGAAGATGGAAGGCTTTGAAAAGCCTGCCCCGCAACTGTCATGGTCTGAACTCGACAGTCTGCTTGACAAAAGAGCTACCATGTCGAAGCCTGTCACGGCACATCTGTGGACGAAACGATTTGTTGCTGCAGCCGCAGTGGCACTGATATTCATTACTGGAGGCAAACTCCTGTTCGACAAGACGATAAAGGATACACAAAACGAAACAGCCGCTCCCATTACAGCCTCCGTCAGACAGACCCAGCCCGTAGAAACAAAGGAAGTAGCACTCCAAAACCATGAAACGCGCAAAACCATTCCGTCTCCTCAAACACCTCAGACACACGCATCACTCCAGCCAATGCCAAAGGACGACATAGCCCTTGCCGCAATAGAGGAAACGGTGGAGAACAAGCAAGAAGAGACACAACCCGTAAGGCAACGACAGGAAAAGAAATCGACAACAGCATCAACTCAAAAGTCCGACAGAAAATACTACGACCTGTTCGCACAGGCAGAAACTAAAAGAGGCCACAGGACGAAAACTCGCTCACAAGGTCTTCAGGCAGACATTCACGCCCAAGGCCTCCTCGCCTATGCCGACAAGGCAAACAACGGCATGACTGTCATGCAAAACTACGCCATGAGTTCTGCTCCCGTATATGACAACGGCGAGCCTCAAATCCAAGGCATGTACTACCCTCTCTTCTTACAGAAAACCACACCCGAGGTGGACTATAACCACGACATGCCAATACGCCTTGGAGTGAGCTTCCGCTACAACCTCAGCCCGCGTTGGAGCATCACCACGGGATTAAGCTACAGCTACCTCCACTCCACCTACAAAGTGGGAGGACAGACTGAGACTCCAGGGGAGCAAAAGCTCCACTACATCGGAATACCGCTCACCGCCAACTATACAGTATGGCAAAACAACAATCTCTCACTCTACGTCTCGGCAGGAGCCACCGCGGAGAAACTCGTCAAAGGCAAACGGAGCATCAGTCTCACTGGCGACGACAACGACGACAACAGCGTGAGTGAAAAACGATTGCAGTGGTCGGCACAGGCTGCCGCAGGAGTGGAATACGACATCACGCCATCCCTCGGACTCTATCTCGAGCCCGGTGTCACCCACCATTTCGACAACCACTCCTCCGTGGAAAATATATACAAGGACAAGCCATGGAACTTTAGCTTAAACTTCGGATTCAGGATAAACTTAAAGTAAAAACGACAAAAAAAGACTGAAAAATTTGGAAGTTACGACTATTATACGTAAATTTGCAAGCAAGAAATAATTACACATTATGACAGCTGAAGAAAAGACAAAAATTGAAGAACGTATAGTAGACGTGCTCAAAACGGTCTACGACCCGGAAATACCCGTAAACATCTACGACCTCGGCCTCATATATAAGGTCGACGTAAAGGACAGCGGCGACGTGGAGCTCGACATGACCTTCACTGCCCCGTCATGCCCTGCAGCCGACTTTATCCTCGAGGATGTCAGGCAGAAGGTCGACAGTCTCGAAGGCGTGAAAAATGCCACAGTAAACCTCGTATTCGAACCCGCATGGGACCAGAGCATGATGACTGAAGAGGCCCGTGTGGAACTCGGTTTCGAATAAGCCCCACCCTACGCTTATGAAAAACGTCTATTTCCTCTCCGACGCCCACCTTGGCTCGCTCGCCATCGACCATAGCCGCATGCACGAGCGCCGACTGGTGCGCTTCCTCGACAGCATCAAGCACAAGGCCGCCGCAATATATCTACTCGGCGACATGTTCGACTTCTGGTACGAATACAAATATGTCGTGCCACGAGGCTACACACGCTTTCTCGGCAAACTCTCCGAACTCACCGACATGGGGGTAGAAGTGCACTATTTCACCGGCAACCACGACATCTGGGCCTACAACTACCTTGAGCAAGAATGCGGTGTAATACTCCACAAGAAGCCACTAACCACAGAAATATACGGCAAGGTATTCTTTCTGGCACATGGCGACGGACTTGGCGACCCGGACAAGAAGTTCAAGTTACTACGTACACTGTTCCACAACCGCCTCTGCCAAATTCTCTTTTCAGCCATCCATCCCCGCTGGAGCCAGTGGCTCGGCATGACATGGGCTAAGCATAGCAGGCTTAAACGGAAAAACAACGAAGAGCCAGCATACATGGGCGAATCACGCGAGCACCTCGTACTATATACAAAGAAATACATACAATATCATTCCAACGTAGACTACTTCATCTATGGTCACCGACATATCGAAGTTGACCTGCAGCTCACCAAGAAAGCCCGCCTCATGATACTCGGCGACTGGATTACCCAGTTCTCCTACATAGTATTCGACGGCAAGCACATCTTCATGAGCGAATACATAGAAGGAGAAAGCCAACCATAGGGAGAAACATTATAGCCCAAAACCATAACTCATGAAACCAACCAAACGAAACACAATCATAAGCCTAATCCTCATGCCGTTGTCATTAGTCATGACGGCAACCTTCCTTATTGCCTGCAATGGAAAACAGGCAGAAAGGGGAAACAGCACCGACAGCACCCACACACGAAAGTACATCGTCCAGATATACACCAAACAACCCACCCTCGCCCACCAAATACTCGACACCATGCAGACAAGGCACGAGAAGGCAACCTACCATCCCGACTACATACGCATG
>CALZAP010000282.1 GCA_945614335.1 uncultured Prevotella sp. | reverse complement strand
CGGAAGGAAAGGAGCTATCATATTGCCCGCGCTCAGGAATCCCATGCTCGATGGAGTCTTTCCCGACTTCATCAGCTCAGCCTCTGCCTGAAGCCAAGTGTTTCCCGCCTCCTGGAACCAGTGTGCCTCCTTGCATCCTGCCAAGTCGGCAAGTATGGCGTGGATTCCCTCGTGTACACAGGCATTCTGCTGACCGATCTGGTCGTTCACCACTGCACTGTGATATTTGTCGTATGTGAAGTCGGGGTCGAAGCAGGCTATCGGGTAATAACTCAGCGATACCATAGGCCACGACTGGTTGTCATACCATGTTGCACTCTGCCATCCGCCGAGTTCCGTGTTGCTGGCGTTGTCCGAATACAGACCGCTGCCATATACATACACCGTACTGTAATATCCGTTGCGTGCGCGCTTGTCGGGCGGCCATCCCATCTCGTCGCGGAAGAAGGCGAAGTCCTCGTTCATCTTCTTCAGCAGTTCCTTCTTTGCCGTCTCGGTGACGTATGGGTTGGTGTTCGGTCCCCAAGCCACTGCCCACCATCCGTCTGCCATGACTCCCTTGGCATTGTTGTCTTCGGGAAGCATCTTGGTAGGTGCGGGGAACGAGGGATGGTCTATGCGGAAGTCATAGTTGAGAGTCGGCGAGTATTCAGGCCATGTGTATGACTCTGATGGGTCGAACACTTTGTATGTCATCTCCGTCACGCTGCCGCACAGTCTTTGGTATTCCACCTTATATTGTCCCGGCTCTTTCGCATCAAGCTCAGCCTCGTGGGTCTGTGTTCCGTCGGGTAGTGTCCATGTCCACAACGGTTCTTCTTCCTCGCCGTCGGGCAGGGTGAGCACGGGCGCGAGCGTCACGGGTTCATTATTTATAAATGGGACGGTGGTCAGTTCGTCGGTGAGGGTAGCCTTCTCGCATCCTTCCGTCCTGTAGCCGAAAAGTCTCACCTCGTGTATTCCGCACGCCTTGCGTCCGGTCATATATATTCTCAGTCGGTTGGTGGTCACGTCGAGGTCTGTGGTTTTCGACAGTCCGTCCTGCAGTGCGTCGGCAGGCTGCAGTGCGTCAGCCTTCACCCACTCCTTTCCGTTCCATCTGCTGAGGTAGGCTTCTGTGGGATATTCGACGTCGTCGCCCTTCTGTGCCCAATACACTCTACATTCGATGATTTGGCAGTTGGCGTCCCATTGCAGCTCCACATATTCGGTCTTGCCATAGTTTTCAGTTCCTGTGAAACCACTCCAGAATGGTGTTGAAGGTCTATACTCATTGTTGTTGATGAGTGAAGAGGGATTGTCGTCCGACTCCACCGATGCCATTGTTCTGGAAGCCACCTTAGCCAGTTCCATCTTCGCGCTCAGCGTGGTGGACCAGGCGGTTGTCGTGGCGGCGGCAAGCATCATGGTGCATATTGCCGCACGGGTTCTTGTTTTTAAGTTTTTCTTCATTTTCTTACGATTTCGTTCGTTTGATATGTTTGACGGTGCAAAGGTAGTTATTATTTTTTGTAACCTTATTTAAAATAGTCTTAACATATACAAGAGAAGTCCCGTTTTCATTTTGGGATGCAAAAATAGTCTCAACTTATGCAAAAATAGTCTCATTACCAGTAATTAGGACTATTTTTACATATACAATATTATATTTTTCCTACTTTTGCATCGCAATTAAAAGCCAAATGGCATATTTTGCTGAAACATGAAATAAACATTTAGTAACATTTTAATAAATTTAAGTATGAGATTATTTACCAAGAAAACCGTGAGACGTTTATGGCTCACAGCAGTGGCGGCGGTAGTGTCGCTGACTGCAAATGCACAGTTCGCACAGACCGTGCAACAGTATCCTACTACGGATTACAGCAGCGTATCGGCTGAGTTCAAACTCTCTGACGTGGCTCAGGCTCTTGAGACTGATGCCGCCACTTTGGCTGCCGCTTACGACGTTTGGGCTGAAGACCCGACAGTTGCTGAAGGCACACCTATGTTCCAGGTTAAGGGTTCTGCCGGCGTATTGGCTCCCGCTGACGCAACGAGCTGGACAGCTAATGCCGGTGAGATGTGGATGGACGCAGAAGGCAATGCAGCTCCTTACGGAGAAACCGCAAAATTCTATGCTGGTATTAATTGCGATGCCGAGAACGACCTTTTCGTCGTTTATGTAGGTCAGATGCCAGAGAATAATGCCGGCGGTGATGTCTTGAAGACAACTGCTGTGCTCAACTTCAACGGCAAGCAGGCTACCTTCGACATTACTTATAATATCCTCGTTATGCCAGAGGCTCCGGAACCAGCTACTATCCTGCGTTCTGAACTTAGCAAGCTGACATTCGTGGGCGAGCAGACTATCACAGCTGAGCGTTATGACTATCAGGGATATGACGGCACAACTCTTACTGCCGACATGACTGGCGTGGCTGAACTGCTTGGCACTGACGTAATGTCTCTTTATCCTGTTCTTTCCAAGGTACTCTTCACCAACTGGTATGACACAGAACTTGGTGTGATGAAAGACTCTCTGACTCAGGAGACAACTTCTGGCGCTGCTCCCGGTTGGTGGCTCCGCCGCACTATGTATCCTCAGGGACATGAGCTGCAGGGTGAACTCTCTGACGACCTCGGTGCTGCCGGTTATGGCCCAGACTGCTCTATCTTCTTGGAGGCATTCAAGCTCGATCCCGAAACAAATGCTATCACTTGTACTCTCGGACAGTTCCCCGGCACTTGCAAGGCTGGCGAGAACCTCAATGCTGAAATGTATATTATATATGATAACAAGTACTACAAGCTCAACTATAAGGTCAGCATCATCGAGGCTCCGTCACAGGGTATCGGCGATATGACAAGCGTGGGCAACCTCACATACGAGGTGAATGTACACGACCAGTTTGCTAATTATCAGACTGCTCAGGTTAATATTGACGTTGATG
>CALZAP010000281.1 GCA_945614335.1 uncultured Prevotella sp. | reverse complement strand
GACGTGTCTTGCCAGTTGGCTTGCAGCGTGGCAGACATCAAGTCACTCAATAGTTGTGCGTCTTTCTTTCGGGCAATGCACATCGGCTCAGTGCCTTGCTTTTCGTACAGACCAATCACTGAGTTGAAGATGGAAATCATGATGTTGTTTTGCAGCGGTATGTTTCCCTTCTTCTTTATGTACTCACGTTCGGTTATCTGTCCGCACTTATATTCTATCAGGTCGCCCCACTGGTCAACAAACGTATACTTATGTACACGCTCACGTGTCTCACGCATCTGTCTCAGACGTTCGTGAGCTTGGTAGCAACGTTCAAGGAGTTCGGGATTTCTCTTCGCCGGATTCCTTTGTCTGCGCATCTTCACGGAGTCGTGTTTGCGCCCGTTGGGCATTGCCTCTTTTAATGTATAAAGTTTTGCCATAAATACTGTATTAATACATCTGCAAAAATAGCTCATTCTTCGATTAAAGTTTCCGTTAGAGCGTGTAAAAAAATGTTACCCGACGTAACGGAAAACAATATTACAAAACAAATTATATTTGCCGATGAATTAATTAATTTCGTTTTTATGGATAAAAAAGACAAGAAAGATATGCCACAAACGGACACACAACCACGTCCGAATCGTGACGCTTACAAGAAAGCCTTTTCGGAGGACTACCCCGATATGGACTTTGAGGACAAGGAAGCGAGATACGGGAGAATGCTCGAAGACCGAAACTCACTGAGAAGTTACAGGAAGTCAGGTTCAGCCCTCAACGGAATGTTTGAGAAGCAGAGATGGCTTGCGGCAATGGTGAGCGACCTTATGGACAATCCCGACCTCAACCCTATTGAGTGGCTTGCCGACAATGGCATTGACCTTCAAGAGGTGATGAATGACGAGGAGACCCGAAAGAAGGTCGGCGACAAGATAGCCGAACACCAGAAGAAAGTGATTGAGGACGAGAAGGAGAACGACCAACGTCAGAAGAACCTTGAACAGTCTTGGCAGAATCTCGCACAGACTGGTGTTGACGAGGAGAAAGCCATGGATATGTGGAACAAGTTTTTCACCGACATTGTTGACCCGGCATTGCGTGGTGAGGTGACAACTGACACTTGGCGAGCAGTGCAGAAAGCCGCAAACTATGACAGCGACATTGCAGCTGCAAGAGAAGAGGCTGGAATGCAGGCGAGAAACGAGAAGATGGAGAACAAGGTGAAGAAGTTCGACACTCCAATGCCTCCTACGCTGTCGCAGGGACAGGGACAGCAGACCACGCAGCCCAAGAAGAGAGGCGGTTTCTTTGACGAACTTCAAGCGGCAGGATATTACGATTAATTGAAAAATAATAATTTAATACCATGAAAAGAGTAACAGAATTTTTGAAGAATCACAGAGTACTCATTAGCCTTATGCTTTTGGTACTCGCAGTAGCAACAGGCGGTGCATGTTTTGCCGAGGCAACTATTGGCTCAGAAGGTGCTACCCCCAAGGCCAGCTCAGACGCTGGCGACCCGGTAGATCCTGATGCAGGTACTGGTCAGACCCCGGAAAACGACCCCAACGGACTACTAACGCCAAGTGACAAGACCGCCGGACAGAACCTTGACGGCACTCAGATGTCTTCTACCCAGAAGCGAAAGGGTGGACTGGAAGATGAAGAAATTGACTCTGAGGTCACAAAGTTTCAGCCGTGGAACACTCCATTGCTTCGTATCGCACGTGAGGTAAGCAACAAGGTGTCTATTCAGAACTGGAGCATTGAGCATTATCGTATCGGTGGTGAGACCCTCGACGGATTTACCACAAAGAAGATTACCGCCGAGGTTGACGGAACTATCAAGTTGTCGGCAGCAAACTTCCGTGGCTCGCTCAATCCGTTCTACAAGGACTCTACCATTCTCGTGCCTTCGGTGCAGGGCTACGCAATGGACGCCACTACAACAAACATGAAGAAGGAAGGCGGGCTGATGCTTATCGTTCTCAGCAACACAAACGGTGTTGTGACTTGCGCAGCCGTTAACGGTATTCCTACTGAGGAAGTCGCTACCTATGAGCTTGACAGCAAGAAGTGCCCTGAGATTCCAGCAAACACTTATATGTGCGTAGGTGCTACGCTTATGTGTGAGTCGCAGATGATGCTTCCGCCCGAAAACTTCCAGCCACGCAAGGAGAAGTTTTACGTTCAGAAGAAGGGATTCAACCTCCTTTGGACTAAGGACTTTGAGCAGACCAAGAGCAAGACACCTCTCCGTGTAGTAGACGTTAAGGCCGACGCCATCACCAAGTACAACATGCGATGCAACCGCACCTATTGGGCTGGTGTTCAGTGTGTGTTCCCGAAGAAGAACGACGATGGCTCTATTGAGGACGCTTTCGGCTCAAAGGGTATTCTGTGGCAGCTCACCAACCTCTACACTTATGAGCGTGGCAACATGAAGCTGAGCGACCTTATCGCAATGGCAAAGATGCAGTTCACAGTATTCAGCCAGAGCAATTCTGCTTACGTGTTCTGTGGTAAGGACGCTATCGAAGACCTCCTCAACATCAAGATTGAGGACACTGAGAAGTACATCAAGTTTGAGGACACCAAGAAGTTCGACCTTGACTTCACCACCTTCAAGTGTACATTCGGTACATTCAACTTCGTTTACGACCCGGGTCTTGACATGCTCGGCTATAAGGACGCAATGGTTGTACTTGATTTGAAGGGTGCTCGCCGCTATGTGAAGATTGGCATGAAGGAAGGCACAAACGACCTCAGCAAGGGTTCGGGCGAGATTCGTGAGGCAAAGCGTTACTACCGCTACGAGGCAGACGGTATCGCTCTCCGTGGTTACAACTCTATCCTCGTTGTTCCAAACGACAAGATTCTTGCCAACAACATCGAGGCTCAGATGCGCTCAAAGGTTATCTCTTCCGCTACTCTCCCCAAGAATCCGGCTAA
>CALZAP010000280.1 GCA_945614335.1 uncultured Prevotella sp. | reverse complement strand
ATTTAGCTATTTCTTCAGCGCAATCCTTGCCTCCTCAAGCATGCCTGTGAGATATACGTCGCCTAAGGAGTAGTTTTTTATTAGTTCAGAAAGGCTCTTGTCGCATGTGGCGCGCTCGTTGTCGGTGAGCAGCCTGCCGTGCTTCTTGCATAGTTCGGCAATCTTTACCACGAGTCCATAGAGTACCAATGTTTTGTCAACTTCGGTGGAGACGAACGACGCGCGCAGTGTGCCGAAACGCTTCATGAAGTCGAGATCGTCGTTGATGGTAGGCTCCAGGTTTTCCAATCCTGTCACTACGTATCCTTTGTTGTCGATTATCTGTTTGCCATCGTATGTGATGACGCGCTGTTGTGGGACTCGGGCTGGGTCGTTGCCGTAGATATGATAATGCAAGATTATTATATCGCTGCCTCTCTCATACCACACGATGGCATAAGCATGGCGCTTGTCGGAATTTTTCATGTCGCGGAAAAGGGCGACGAGATAGTTGTGGGTGGCATGTGAACCAAAGGTTACGGAATATTCGTTTTGCGTGCCGTAAGGCACACTGAACTCCGACTTGAATGAGCTTGGAGCGTTAAGTGTCTTGCTATATAGTTTATATGCATCCTTCTCGTTCGTGAATGTCGTGACAAATGTCTCGCCGAGTTTGCCGAAGGCTGACTTTGTCATCACAATCTCCTCGTAGTTGCAAAAGGTGGTCGGATTGTCGTTGTTGTCTTCATAATGATTCTTAGACAACAACGTCTTGTCGCTTCTTGCGTCGAGGCTACTAAACAATTTCTCGATACTCTCTTGTGCCGATGCCACAACGCTAATCGTCATGGCAATAAATAATATACTATATCGTTTCATAATAATATTTTTTTAATATTCTTCTTCATATTCAATATTACAAATCTCACTTATTCTGACTTCTTGATACACAGTCATCGCATTAATCAGACGTTCAGCTTCTTCAAGAGCCACTCGCATGCTGTCCTCGCCAATCCCGTTGGTTTGTGTAGCCTGTGCAATAAGTCTCCTTGGAACGGGAGGGGCGTATGGTAATTTGCGTTGCTTTTGTGGTTTTGCCTTTTGCGGGGAATGAGAGGATGGGACATTATTGCCGCTACCTTCCCTGAAAGTGTCAACAGGCAGGATGATGGCTTTTGCTGTGTCAGAAGGTGTCGCCTCGGCAACGACTTGCCTATTGTTTCCGCCGACATTAAGCAAAAAGGCCAAGACAAAGATTGCTGCCACAGCCGCTGCCGCAGAAAGCCATGCCACCTTGTTATCGTGAGCGTGGGCGACTTGCCCGATGACTGTCTCAGCGATGTGCGTTTGAGACTCCTGCACTCCTGTTTCCCACTCCTCAAACTGGCGGAACATTGCCCTGTATGTTTCCCAGTCTTCCCCCGAGATGTTAGCAGGCCTGTCTTCGTCAGTGGCACTGCGGAAAAAATCTGTGAGAGCTGTTTCCTCCTCCACTGATGTCTCTCCGTCCATAAACCTCTTGAGCAGTTTTTCAATATCTTTCATTGTCTGTTCCTCATTTTTATGTCGTTAAACAATTTCTTTCGTGCATTGGACAGCATCACTTTTACTGATGCCTCGCCTATGCCTAACAGTCGTGCTATCTCTTTGTTGGAGCGATGTTCCATCTGGCGCATTTTAAGCACTTGCAGTTCTCTTGGCGGCAGCTTCTCCATCTGCCTGACAAGCCACCGCTCGTCTTCCTCCAGCTCCATTCGCTCCGAAGGACTCGACTCCTGCCCTGCCTTTTGCGCCAAGCCTTCCCCGGCATCGGCAAATATGGAAATGCGTTTCTTTTGTTTTCTGATGATGTCGATTGAAAGACGTTGTGAGATGACAGTGGCGAGTTTGAGGGCATGGTCGCCGTCCTTGAGCTGGGCATGAAGCGTCCATAGGCGCAGCATAACGTCGCCTGCGGCATCTTCTGCATCGTCAGCCGACGAGAGTGTCTGCCTTGCCACGCCATGTGCCACAGTTCTTAACTGAATGGCAATTGCCTCAAACTCGCTTTGTGTCATCCTTATATATTGAGATTTTATGGTCTTGCATTAATGTTGTTCACTGTCCTTGGCTTCTTTCGTAAATTCGAACGACCGTTGGTGTTGCTCTCGCTACTGTTGCCAGTTATAACAAGTTCATTCTTCTTAATTTCACCTGAGCCGGCAATCGAAGAACTATAGTTGACCACCTTACCCTTTAGTTCTATCTCGCCCGACCCTGCTACGCTGCATTTCAGTTCGTGGCAGTCGGAGAACGTCGCGTCAATATTACCCGAACCAGCCACCGAAAGTTCAGCCTTTTTGCATACGGAAGCAACATTGTCGATGTCGATGTCGCCCGAGCCCGCCACTGATGCGTTGATTTTTTCCGCATTAGCTTGCTGCAGGTCAATATCTCCTGAGCCGGAAATGGTCAATTTCAACCAGTCGGTAGTCACTTTCCTGAGTTTGATGTCGCCCGAGCCAGTTACCTTGAAACGAACATCATTCGTTTTGATATCTGTTGTGGCGATAAAGTCTCCGCTGCCCAGACTTTCTGCCACCTTGAGTTCGGGTGATGTGACCTTCACAACAACCTCGTCAGAGAGTTTGGCGGAACTAAACGTCACTCCGTTTATCTTTTTCTTCTCGCTTTCCACGGAGATGTTCAACTGTTGGTCCTTCACTTCCACCTTAACATTCTCCATGTCCTTTGGCGAAGCGATGATGATACATTCGTATTTCGAGCCTTGGGCGTAGTTGACTGTGACGCCTGCTTTTATCAGCACCTTATTAAATTGGGTCAGCGGTACAGTCTTCTCCAGTCTGTCCTTTCCGAGAGCGGTAATCGCTCCCATACACATGGCAATAGCCAAAATAAATAATACCTTTTTCATGTTCTAATCACTTTTATTGTTGTTCCTTTATCTATAATAACGAACGAA
>CALZAP010000279.1 GCA_945614335.1 uncultured Prevotella sp. | reverse complement strand
CACTGCCAAAGTTGGTGTTGTCCAGAGGCACACCATCCACTACATACAGCGGTTGGTTGTTGCCGGCCATCTCGGTGTTACCACGGAGCAGCACACGTGTAGAACCCGATGCGCCGCCAGCGGTGTTCTGTACCACGAGACCTGCCACCTTACCCGAGAGCGAGTTGATGACATTCGTCTCCTTTGCCTTGGTGAGGTCTTGGCCCTTCACCTCTTCGAGGCCATATCCTAACGCCTTGCGGTCGCGTTTCACGCCGAGCGCGGTGACAACCACTTCGCTGAGCACCTTTCCGTCAGCTTCCATCATCACCTTCATGCCGTTCTGCGCCTTTACGCTGATGGTCTTGTATCCTACGTAAGATATCTCCAACGTTGCGCCTGGCTTGCACTGGATAGAGAAGTTGCCGTCAAAGTCGGTCACTGTGCCACTTGTCGTTCCGGCCACTTTCACTGTCGCACCGATGAGCGGACCATCGGCGTCGGTCACTGTACCTTTGACCACGTTGTTGTCAGGTGCAGCTACAATACTTGTGCCCTTGGCTGCGTCAGCAGCTGCAAGAGCCATGGCTGGAGTCCATGCCATGCCTGCTAACAGCAGACATATAAGTACTTGTTTCTTTTTCATTTCTTCGATTATACGTTTATAAATTAAGAGCTTTCGTTTCCTTTCCTTCCATCACTCCTTTGAGAATCCATGTGGCCTTCACCTTCATGCCACGGTCGCGGTCGAAGATGCCAAACATCTCTGGTCCGCTTCCAAACTTGTTGTTGTCCCAGATAAAGGTTGAGAAGCCGCGACGGAGAGCCTCGCTGACGAAGGTCTTGCAATAGTATGTCATGTTCTCGTGCTGGAGGTCGATATTGCCTTTATAATGGTCGCTCACGCCCCATTCGCCGATGCAGATGCCGAGGCCCTGTGAAGCCCATGTGTTGACCACCTTGTCGAAGAATGTGGTGAGCGATTTTTCGTCGCTGGGCGAGGTCTCGCCATACTGCTTATATGGCTCGCCCCACCAAAAATATTTACACTCTCCGCAGTAGTCGTATGGATTGTAGTAGTGGAATTCCACAGTCATATAGTCGTTGCCGTTGCCTTCGGCGTCGGTAGGCACGACAAACTCGCCTCCTATGCCGAAGTCAGGATTGCAGACGTAAGTCTGTACGAGGAGGTTGCGCTTGAGGTTGTTGCCGCCGGTGGCACGCACCACGTCGATAAACGTTTGGTTGTAGGCGTTCTGCACGTCGAGGTTCTCTTTTTCGGGAGCTCCCCACTTGCCTGGTTCGTGCACCTCGTTGGTTCCAGCAAATGCCACCCGATAGTCGTAGGCGGCAAACTCGTTGGCGATGTTCATCCAAAGTAGCGCGAGCTTCTGGCAGTTGTTGTCCTTATATTTATAATAAGGTGTGCTCTCGAGCCATTTCTCGTGATGCACGTTGATGATCACCTTCAGGTCGCAGCCAAGGCACCAATCCACCACCTGCTTGATGCGAGACATCCATGTCTTGCTGATGCTCATCGCCTTGTCGTTGGTGATGTGGCACTGCCAGCGCACGGGTATGCGTATGGCGTTGAAGCCTGCATCCTTGATGGCCTTGATGGTTTTTTTTGTCACTGTGGGATTGCCCCATGCTGTCTCTGCCTTGTCGGCGTTGTCTTGATTGCCTATGGCCATCGACTCGCCGTCTTGTCCTGGAGCTGAACATTCAAACTGATTGCCGAGGTTCCATCCTACGACGTTGTCGTTCCATTCTTTAGCCGTAGGTTGTGCTACTGTGTTGCCGGCTATGATGGTTGCCAGCAGTAAAAGGAAAAAATGTCTCATAATGTTAATTTAAGTTTTCGGCTGCAAAGTTATGCCGAAAACCTAAATCAACGGTTCTTATACTATCATTTCGGGTTTGTATTCTGTCATTTCGGCTGAAAGACAACTGTTTTGGATTTGTATTCTGTCATTTCGGCTGAAAGACAACTGATACGGAGTCAATATTTGCTTGGTGACACGCCGAAATGCTTTTTAAATACGGTGCTGAAATGCTTCGTGTTCTGGAATCCCGTCATGGCGCATACGTCGATAATCGGTGTCTGTTGCTTGAGTAGAGCCGCGGCGCGGTCGAGACGTATGCCTCTCACGAAGTCCTGCGGTGTCTTTCCGGTCAGCGTCTTTAGTCGCCCGTAGAACAGAGTGCGGCTCATGGCCATCTCACGGCATAGTTCGTCGATGCCGAATTCCGTGTCTGCAAGGTTATTGAGCACTATGTGTGTGGCGTCGTCTATAAAGGCAACGTCTTTCTTGTCGCCGGTGTCGTCGCTGGCAGCCACGTCAGCCGTCTCGGTCGTCGTGCCTTGGTTGATGGCTTCCACCCTTTTGAGATAATATTGGCTCATGCGTCGGCGGTTGATGAGCGTTGAGCGTATCTTGCTTTTCAGCACCTCGGTGTCAAACGGCTTGGTGACGTAGTCGTCAGCTCCGCAGTCCAGTCCCTGGATCATAAACTGCTTGCCAGCCTTTGCGGTGAGCAGAATGACTGGCATCCACGACGTGTCGGCGTCGTCCTTAATCCTTCGGCATAGTTCTTCGCCCTGCATGCCCGGCATCATCGCGTCAGAGACAACTATGTCGCATACGTTGTCCTTTAGATATTCGAGTGCTGCCTCGCCGCTATCGACTGTCACCACGCGGAAGGAGTCGGTGAAAGTGATTGAAAAATATTGACGCAGGTCGGCGTTGTCATCCACAAAGAGGATGATGTCGTTTTGCTTCTCGGCCGTCTCTTCGCCGTTGTTGTCGATATAAGCCTCCTTTATCTCTGTAGGTTCGTTTTTGGCATTGGAGGTGCGATGCGCTTCCGACCTGTTGAGTGTCACCACAAATGAGGCACCCTTTCCTTCTCCCTCGCTCTTGAAGGAGAGTTTTCCTCCATGGATGTTGACTATACGTCTCACGAGCATCAG
>CALZAP010000278.1 GCA_945614335.1 uncultured Prevotella sp. | reverse complement strand
ATTCGGCGTCGTATATGTCTTCGGTCGTTATTGAGTCGGGCTTGAGGGGAATCTCGTCGGGCTCTTCTTGTTGCATCACCGAGTCCTTTTCGAATATTCTGATGTTGTCGGCGCCTATTGAGCTGTATTTCGACTGTGTGTAGCCGAGTCCTATTCCGGCGTAGTTGCTTGTTGTGTATGTGTTGTCGAAGGCAGTTCCCTCGGTCTTGTAGTCGCTCTCGCCAGCCAGTTTGCTCTCTAATTTCCAGTTGCCCACGCTGTCTCTTGTCACTCTTATGAATACCTTTACGCTCGTCGCGTTCACTCTCTTGTCCTCGCTCTTTATGAGTGTTTTGAGTGTCGTATTATCGCCTTTCAGACTCTCGCCTCCGTTGCTCAGTAGGCAGATGTTCTTAGCAGAGCCTCCGACCTTTACGAAATATCCTTTGGGAGCACTCATGTCGTCGGTCTCCGAGCTCAGCACGAAGATAGTGTGGTTAGACGCGGTCGGCGTCGTGCCGATGTAGAACCACGCCATCCATGTGCCGCCGTTCTTCAGCACATCGCTTTTGGTGTATACGCTGCTGTATCCGTTGCTGTTCGGAGTGGCGACTCTTAGCTCGCCTTTGTATATTTTCATGGACGCGGTGTCGCCAGCCCATTCTGGATTGTTCTTCAGGTCTTTATCTGCAAAGTCCTCGATTACGACAATCGCTTGTGCGGAATTTGCAATCATGGCCAAAATTATTAGCAAAATGCTCTTGATTTTCATCATACTTCGGAAAAAGTCTCTATTTTTGCAATTCAAAATATCAGGTTGTGTGCCAGAAAGTAAAGGCAGAACAAAGATAAATCAACTTTCTGTCAAAAAGCAACTTGATGTGTTATTAAACAAACGGACATAATCATTAATCTATTTTATTTTAAAGTATGAAAGTTGCAATCGTTGGTGCAAGCGGTGCTGTAGGACAGGAGCTCCTCCGCATTCTTGCTCAGAGAAATTTCCCAGTTGACGAACTCGTGTTGTTCGGCTCAAGCCGCAGTGCAGGAACCCAGTATGAATTCAATGGCAAGAAGTACACTGTAAAGGAACTCGTTCATGGCGATGCATTCAAGGATATAGATATCGTGTTCACTTCGGCTGGCGCAGGAACATCTAAGGAGTTCGCCGAGGATATTACTAAGTACGGCGCAGTGATGATAGACAACTCGTCGGCTTTCCGTATGGACGACGATGTGCCATTGGTAGTGCCAGAGTGCAATGCCGAGGATGCTCTCAATCGTCCACGCGGCATCATCGCCAACCCTAACTGCACAACTATCATGATGGTCGTTGTGCTCCAACCTATCGAGAAACTGAGCCACATCAAGAAAATCCACATCTCAAGCTACCAGAGCGCGAGCGGCGCAGGTGCTGCAGCCATGGCTGAGCTTGAGCAGCAGTACAAGGAGATGCTTACCGACGGCAAGGTTAAGACTATCGAGAAGTTCCCTCATCAGCTGGCTTACAACGTAATCCCTCAGATCGACAAGATGACTGAGACCGACTACACTAAGGAGGAGATGAAGATGTACAACGAGACTCGCAAGATTATGCACAGCGATGTTCGCACATCAGCCACTTGTGTACGTGTGTCTTCTTTGCGCAGCCACTCGGAGAGCGTTTGGTTTGAGACAGAGAAGCCTCTTTCAGTCGAGGAGATCCGCAAGGCTCTGGAGGCTGCTCCTGGAGTAACACTCAAGGACGATCCTCAGAACTACGTTTACCCAATGCCTCTTGAGAGCGCAGGTCAGGACGATGTTTACGTAGGCCGTGTCCGTAAGGACCTTGCTGACGACAACAGCAACACCCTCTGGCTCACAGGCGACCAGATACGCAAGGGCGCTGCCCTCAACGCCATCCAGATTGCTGAGTACCTCGTGAAGGTAGGCAATGTGAAGTAAATCAACATTTGATAGATAAAAAAATGTGACAGCATTGCCGTCACATTTTTTTTTCGTCCTTGTCGTTCCGCTTTTTTCCTCTTTCGCAGTCGCTTGTGTTGCATATCTCTGCAAATATTCTTTTCTTTGAGGGAAATATGAGAAACTTATTAATCACACTTTCCGTAATACTGGCTTTTTCTTTGGTCTCTTGCTCCAAGAGCTCAAAGCAGAGCAATGCGGCGGAGAATAATAATGGAAATATGGTAAAAGAACTCGATTCGGAACAATTCGTGAATCTCGTGGGCGACTATACTGGCACCGAGTTTAAATTCATCGGTCAGCGCCCTTGCATTGTGGATTTCTATGCTACCTGGTGCGGACCTTGCAAGGCCCTTTCGCCTATCATCGACGAGATCGCGGCAGAATATGACGGCAAGATTGATGTGTATCGCGTGGATATAGACAAGAATGAGGAAATAAGTGCTGCGTTCGGCATCCAGAGCGTTCCTACGCTGATTTTCATCCCTGTGTCAGGTCAGCCTCGCTCTTCTGTCGGTCTGCTGCCAAAGGAGACTATCAAAGAGGCCATAGCTCTTGTCTTCGATATAAAATAGCAATCCTATGTCATTCCTTTTTGTTATAGGCATATTGGCTTTGTTTCTGGTGCTTGTTGTTGTGGGCGTGGTGCTGAACTTCGTTTTCACTGTTCTGCGCGGGGTGGTGTCGCTGAAGGACATCCTTCCTTGGAACCGCAAGAAGGCGAATTCTGCGTATGCGTCTTCGGGCAATACTGCATATCAACAGCCAAGCAAGAAAACGAGAACCTTCGATAAATCTCAGGCGGAAGAAATTGATTATGAAGAGATTAAATAAAATTGACTGTCTCCTGTAAAAGAAAAATCTCTTTTTTCTGTCGTTTTATTTGTATGTTTCGATAATTTGTGCCACCTTTGCACACGCAAAACCGAAAGGTACCTTAGCTCAGTGGTAGAGCAATGGACTGAAAATCCATGTGTCCCCGGTTCAATTCCTGGAGGTACCACAAAGCCC
>CALZAP010000277.1 GCA_945614335.1 uncultured Prevotella sp. | reverse complement strand
AAAAGTAGTATTAATTAATATAAAAAATCAAAATCATGGGTAAATTTATCAATGAGTTCAAGGAATTTGCCGTAAAAGGCAATGCTGTTGACATGGCTGTCGGTGTTATCATTGGCGGTGCGTTCGGAAAAATTGTCACCTCTATTGTAAACGATATTATCATGCCTCCTATCGGATGGCTTATCGGAGGTGTGAACTTCTCAGACCTGAAATGTGAACTGCCCACCGTAAAGATTGGCGGGGAAGAACTTGCAGCAGCCACCATAAACTATGGGGCATTCATCCAGACCATCATCGACTTCACCATCATTGCTTTCTGTGTGTTCATGCTGGTGAAGGGTATCAATAAGTTAGCGAAGAAAAAGAAGAAGGAAGAGGAGAAAGCTCCTGCCGCTCCTCCTGCTCCATCAAAAGAAGAGCTCCTGCTTACTGAAATCCGTGACCTGCTGAAGGAAAAGAAATAAGGGGCACACATTATTATATATATAGGAGTTAAAGGAGTTAAGGAGTTAAGGAGTTAAGGAGTTAAGGAGTTAAGGAGTTAAGGAGTTTTTTAAGGAGTCGATCATCCTCCTGAACACCGGGTCGAGGCTCAACAGGTTTTTGTTTCCTACAAGCACGAGGTTTTCGCGGGCTCGGGTCATCGCCACATTCAGTTTCGGATCGATGACTACCCCATCCTCCTCAAAGTCGTTTGACGTGAGAAAATTGAGTTGGTAGCGATGACGGATGGTGAAACCATATATCACCACATCGCGCTGACTACCCTGATAACGCTCCACGGTATCGATAGTGATGTCGTGGAGTTTTTGTATGCCATAACGGTCGATGGCCTTCCTTACCGTGGCAATCTGGTTGCGGTAAGGTACTATGATGCCCAACGACTGCTGGACAGAGAAACGGCCTTCACGCAGCCGGTAGGCGGCAACGGCTATGCGCGCTATGATGTCGGCCTCAAGGGTGTTTACCTTGTCGGAGGGCGACTGTGGAGGATCTGGTACGTCGATGAACGCCACCCGCCTTGTGAGCAACAGGGTCTCGTAGGGCGAACAGTCGCCTTCCATCGTTCCCGGCAACTCGCTCTCCTGATGTGGCAACGGTACTGGCTGTAACTTACCGGAATAGAAAGCGGCACTCGGGAAAGAGGCAATGTCGCGGTGCATCCTACCCTGGCGGGTGAGCATATATGTGGTTTCGACATTGGAGGCATAACGGCGTAACATCCGCTGAAAGAAAGAGTGGCGGCAGTCTGTCACATCGGCACTGGCCAACAAGGGGTCGGTAACGCGTGTGTCCGCCTCAGCTTGCAACACTACAGCAGGTAGCTGCTTGTGGTCGCCAATAAGCACAAAACGCCCTATCGACGACTCGCCGTCGCTGTGTCTTGCAGAGAGAATACCCACTATGTGAGGTTCGAGAATCTGCGAGGCCTCGTCGACTATGGCCAATGAGAAATGGCGCATCCGAAGCAGTTCGGCATGGGAGTTGAGCGTTGACACCGTGGCACACACCACACGCGTACCCTTTAGGATGTCTACAATGTCTGACAGTTTATTGCATCCAGAGATTTTCTCATCCACCATATACGGCAGATAAGCCTCCTCGCAGGCATGACGGTTGCCCACCCTGAGAAAATCTATGCCCGACTCCACGAGTTTGCTGCACATCTCATCAACGGCACGGTTGGTGTAGGAAAGCAACAGCACCGACGAACTATCATGGCGCAGTTCCTCCTTGAGGATGTTGAGCATGGCAAAAGAGGTCTTGCCAGTGCCTGGAGGTCCGATTACGAGGAAGAGATCCCTCGACTGCATGGCCCTCTCCACCAGCTGGTTAAACTGTCCATAATCGCCAATGAGCCTTATCGACTTGTCTACCCGTGGATTGCGTTGCGACAACACAAGCGAGCTGCGGTCGGCTGTGGCGGAGAGCAACGAGTAGATGCCGGTGAAGACGGCACCCGAGGCAGAGTCGCCTTGGGCATGTTCCACCGCCCAGAGCCAGTGACGGTTTTTGAGAAACACGTGAGTGTCTGTCTGTGGCGAACTGAGTCCCAAGCGCAGTCCGTAGGTCATGATGTCGATGATGGTAGCCTTAAACACCATCGACTTTCTGGCGTCGGGCGAAGCCTTTCTGGGATAGGGATATAGCAGCACCATGTCTCCCTTCCTGAAGTTTGACGTGTCGCTTTTGTATGCGCTCTCCCCTTTGGTGTCATCCTGCGGAAACCTTAACGTCACCGTCAGCACAGCCCCGGTACGGTCGGTCTCAAAAGCCTCTTCGTCGATGGTGAGCCGGTAGTAGATGTTGCCAGTCTCCGCCTTTTCTTCCGCATTCAGCAGCCACACCTGTGCGAATCCCTCGTCGTCGCGTTCCTTTGTGCCTGTCCGCGAGAGAATGCTCTCTCTCTGCACAAACTTCATAAAACACCTGAAATACGCCTTTTCCAGTTCCGAGGCGTTTCTGAGAGGTTCGAGCAGTGAGTCAATTCTCGGACTGACGAACCGTTCGAAGAACTTCCTCTGCGCCTCGTTCACGGCAATGGAGCTGGCCGTCATCCTCTCATACACCCCAAATCCTTTGTCGGCAAGATAATACTCGGTCCAGGCTATGAGGTTCCGTATCTTTATCGCCTCGTTGAGCAGTTCCGGAGCCGAGCCGAGCTGTAGCAGGCTTTTCTCGTAGCGTGAATAGAGCAAGAAAGAATATATCTCCGCCGAAGGGATGTTGTAACTATAATGCAGCACTGCCATATACATCAGTAGCTGCACGTAGTGTTTTGTCTTTTGTTTCGGTTGTTCTCCCGGTCTTTCGCCATATCCATAGACACCCTTTCCCGCCTTCTGCTCCACAAGCACCCTGAAGTCGAGCTGCAGAAGGTCCATTCGTCCCTGCAGTCCGAGCATCTCACAGATGAACGACGGTTCGAGCATTACCTCCTTAGGGTCAAAGCCTTTCAC
>CALZAP010000276.1 GCA_945614335.1 uncultured Prevotella sp. | reverse complement strand
TGGGGCGACCCTTCTTCGATAGGAAACCGTACCGACGTAAGCGTAAGCCAGGAATTTGACTTCCCTACTATCACCGGTGCCAAGACAAGAGTGGCAAAACGTCGTGACGACATGATTGACTGGCAGTATCGCGCTGACCGTAGCGCAATACTGCTTGAGGCTAAGGAAGCTCTCATCGACGCTATATATTATAATAGGTATATAGCTGAACTGGAGCGAAGAATGTCTCATGCCGACGCCATCTATCAGGCACAGAAGCGTAGCCTTGAGGCAGGGGCAAGCAACAAACTCGAATTCAATAATGTCAGCCTAAGCTTGTCGCAGATATTGATTGAGATGAAAAAGGCTGGGGCTGAGCGACAGGCCGTGATGACTCAGCTTGCCCGACTCAATGGAGGACAGCCGCTAAAAGTGACAGACACGGCGTTTGTAATGCCCGAACTGCCATCCGACTTCGACTCTTGGTATATGCAGGTGATGGCCTCGCATCCCACCTTAGGTTTTGCCGAGAGCCAGACGGCTATGAGCCGCAGCCAGCTATCTGCAGCCCGTCAGTCGGCCCTTCCATCCATCTCTCTTGGCTATATGAGCGAGAAAACCATGGGTGAGCAGTTTCAGGGTTTGACAGTTGGACTGAGCGTTCCCTTGTGGAGCAGTGGGCGTCGCATAAAGCAGGCCAAGCGTGAGAGCGAGGCTGCCGACGCTATGCGCGACGATGCAAAGGGACAACTGCGTGGCATGCTTCAGGAACGATACCTTCGCGCCAAGGGTCTCATGGAGGCTATGGAGGCATCGAAAAAGGCCTTGGCCGAAGCCGACAACAGCCAGCTGCTTGCCAAGGCCCTCAAGGCCGGTGAGATTTCCGTAGTGGAATATCTTGTAGGTTTGTCGTATTATTACGATGCCATCGACAATGTGCTTTCTACCGAGCGCGAGTGCCAGAAGGCTTGCGCTGAGCTGACTGACTTCCTGCTTTAGTGGCGGGGCGTCTTCTTGCGGCTGGCTTCTTGTTAACAGTCGCAGGCTTATGCTCTATTACGGTAGCTTTAAGAATTCTAACGTCTTCCAGTGGACGGTCATTCTCGTCAGTGGCCGTCTGCTGTATTTTTTCCAGTACGTCGAGTCCTTCTGTTATCTCGCCAAACACGGTGTATCCTCCGTCGAGATGTGGTATGCCGCCAATGGTCTTGTAAGTCTCACGCATCTCTGGGGTGATTTTTACGCGGTAACCGTAAATGGTGTCGAGTCGTTGCTGCATCTTGTCGAGTTCCGCGTCAGTAAAGGTCTTTCCCCAAGCTAAGTAGAAGTGGCATGCGCTTGACTCGCGGTAGGGGTTATCGCTGTCTGGCTCACGTGCAGCGGCAAGCACTCCGCGTCGATGATATATTTGTGGCAGTCGTAGTTCCTGTTCCACGGTCCAGTCAAGGTCGCCTTCACCGAGAAAATCTCCCGGCTTGGCGTCTTTGCTCTTTGGGTCGCCGCATTGTATCATGAAGTCTTTGATGACGCGGTGGAAGAGTAGTGAGTCGTAGACGTGGAGGTTTACGAGTTTCAGGAAGTTGTCGCGGTGCAGCGGTGTCTCGTTGTAGAGTTTCAGTTTGATGTTGCCAGCTGTGGTTTCGAGCATTACTTCCTTGCAGTTATTGCTTTCTTGGGCTCTCAGTCCCAGTGAGAATGCCATGAGTATGGCGCAGATGATTGTTTTCATAATGATAAAAGTGTTGATTTTACAGGTGCAAAGTTAAATAAAGATGTGGAAAATACAAAAATATTGGTCAAAAAAAGAATATTTTTAATTATTATTTGTTACCTTTGCAGCGGTTATCCTAAAAAATGATAGTGTTATATGGCATTATATTAAAATATTTGTGGAAAAATGGAATTATTGGGATTAGACATTCATGCATGGTACACCATAACGATAGTGTTGGTGATGTTTGGTTTGTTGCTAAAGACCAAACTGCCTGTGGAGATAGTGTTTCTCGGAGGTATGGGAGCGTTGGTAATCAGCGGTTCGCTGCCTGTGAAAGAAGCTGTCTCCGGATTTAGCTCTGAGACGGTGGTGGTTATCGGAGTGATGTTTATTGTGGTCACAGGTCTTGTGCATACCGGTGTGCTGCAGTGGGTGGTGAAAAATCTGCTTGGCCAGCCGAAAGGATATGCTCGTGCCGTGACCAAGCTGATGTTGCCGGTGGCAGTGCTCAGCTCGTTGCTTAACAACACCACAGTGGTGATGCTGTTTATCAATGTGGTGAAGATGTGGTCGAAGAAACTCGGCATATCACCTTCTAAGATGCTCATACCGTTGAGCTATGCAGCCGGCTTGGGCGGAGTTTGTACCATCATCGGTTCTCCCACCAACCTTGTCATTGCAGGTTTCTACAAGGAAAAGACTGGCGATGTGATGTCTTTCTTTGATCCTCTTCTTCCCGGTTTGTTTTGCGTGTGTGTACTCATTCTCTCTGTCATTGCCATGCGTCGTATGCTTCCCGACCGCAAGTCTCCCGACGAGTCTTTCGAGTCTATCAGCGACTATACCGTAGAACTTCTTGTGCCTACGGAGTCTAAGATAGTGGGTGACACGGTGAAGGAATGTGGACTTGCCGACATCAGTGGTGGCCGTCTGATTGAGATAGTGCGTTTCGACAAGGAAATCATTTCGCCAGTGGACGAAAACGAGTATGTGTTTGGCGGTGACCGCCTTATATTCAGCGGCGACGTAAGTGCGATACTGGAGTTGAAGAAGAGCCATGAACTTGTGAGCGCTACAGAGCATGTCTACAGGCTCAACGACGTAGACCGCCGCAGGAAGATAAGCACTGCGTACGTCACCTTCACCAGCACACTGATTGGCAAGACAATAGTGGAAGCCGATTATGAGAAGTCGCACAACATGGTGCTCGTGGCTGTGGCACGTAGCGGAGAGCGCATTGAGACAAGTCCACACGAGGTGGTGCTCAG
>CALZAP010000275.1 GCA_945614335.1 uncultured Prevotella sp. | reverse complement strand
GTCAGTTGTGCGAGGTCAGCCTTTGACATTTTACCCACTTCAAGCATGGTCTTTCCCCTTTCCTCGTTTTTGATGCTTGTTTCGAGAGTCTGCTTGTTCACCGCAACAGCCTCTGTCAGATACAGTATCTGCACATATAGCGATGCAATCTGCTCTTTCAGTTGCAGTGCTGTGGCAGCTGAATCCTTCTCCGCCTTTTGTTCCGTCAGCTGGTTTAGCTTGATGGTGTTTCGGTTGCGGTTTCCGTTCCACACTGTCCAGTTGGCGTTCACCCCATAGCTGCCGTTGTAGTAGGTCTTGCTGATTTTGTTGGTCACTGTTCCATTTGCCACCGTGGTGGTTTGGTCATTAATCCAAGGTCTCCAACCGAACATTTGTGATGTGTTGGCGCTGAGAGTCGGCAACAGTGCCTTTTGCGACTGTTTCACGTCCTCCACGGCCGATAGTCTGCTCAGTTGCTGTTTTTGCAACGAGATGTTGTTCTTGATGGCATAATTCAGGCAGTCGTCGAGAGTCCAAGTCCCTCCTTTGCCCGTTTGCGCCATTGTCGTCATCGACATCAATAGTGCCGACGCGACCATTAGTTTCTTGATATCCATATTATAAAGTTTTGTCGCTGCAAAATTAGGTATTTTATCGACAATATCCAAATAAAATAGATGTGTAATATAGGATTAACGTAAAAAAAAGCCATAATATCCGATAAAGCCTTTTTGTAATTAATAATTTTTAATTAATGATTATATGTAATCCAAGTTTTAATTCTTTTTGTACTATCAACCCTCTTCGGTGATGATTTTTGCCTTAGGCGGTCTGCCAGGTCCTTTAGCCTTCACCTTCCTTGACTTGTATTTTGGAGCGCATTTGTCTGGCACTATGAAACCGAAGGCTTCACATATATCAAGCTGCCTCCCCACAAACGGGGTGATGTGCCTGGCCTTTCCTTTGTGTTCCACAATCCTGATGGAGCGCATCTCGTCAAGGATTTCAAGTGATGAACAGAAAGACTTCTTCAGTGCAGTTGACTTCCATATGTACTTTAGGTATGATGACATGATAAGTGCTATAAACATGACAAACAGCCGGCCGTTCTTTCCGTCTTCCGACCAGCTTCTCTGCCTGTCGCATCCAAGCGGCCCTTTCTGCTGTTCAAAGTATTTCTCCTGCTCGTCGCGCAGTGAGTAGGCATCAAGTGCCTGCATGGGTGTAAGGTCTATCTTGTGCGTGATATTGGCGTAAAATCCTGAGGCGAGCCTTGCTTCCTCCACTTTCTTGGTGTTGAGATCGTATGAAATCATAGTTCTGTCATCATCCTTGAGCTTGACAGTGAAGTAGGGGTAGTTCTTGCGTATGCTTTCGTCATCATCCATTGGCAAACCGCCGGTCTTGATTTCTTCCAAGGCTGCCCGCTGCCGCTTGATGGCCACATCAAGGGACGTGAGTTCCTCGCTGCGCCTGACAGGGTCGAAGTACAGGTTAAGACGCAGCCTGTCTGCATCCTTCTCTGCACCCGCATGTACTTCCACCTTATAGTCTATGTCATACTGACGGCTGTATATCCGGCTGTCCTCGTCCACCTCCATCCCTTCAGGGGAATGGACGAACGAGCCAAAGGCGCGTATCTTCTCGAGCACCATCTTCTGGCGCACCTTCACCCACATGATAAGCGGCTGTCCGTCAAGGATGTAACGCTCCATGTTGCGCACGGACTCATACCCCCTATCCGTGATGAGCACAAGCAGGGGGAAACCTGCATGCCTGAGATCCAACAGGATGGTCTCCACGCTCCTTGAGTCCGGGATGTTGCCAGGGAAAGTCCTGTAGTATATGGGCATGTGAGTGTTGAGGTCATAGACAACCACCTCGGTTGTCTGCTCAAGGGGAAGCCGTTCCTTGTTCTTGCCCCACTTGATGTCGGCCAGCGAGCTGCCGTATGCAGATCGGGTCGTGGAATCCACGGCACACAAGTCCCCGTCCTTCGTCCTGGCTGCCCTTAGGCGGAACAAGTCCATACGATGCTGCTCCGTGATACTTTGCGTAAGGCGGGTGATGTCCGACGAGGTCAGGGGAGATCCGCATGGCGTCTTGACAATCCGCTGCCAATGGGCTACGCGGTTAAATGTGTTACCAGTGGTAATGTGGTACATGGCGAGTGTCATTATTGCGTCGGCCATTTCCCTGTTGCCACCCAGCGCCTCCTCCAAATCATTACGGATGCCCGTCTTCTCGGCAATCTGCTCCAGCAGCCAAATGTCACCATACAACTTGTTGGAGTCGTCATCACCGTTTGTTGGCCTGCCTGCCTTTCGCTCACTCGGAAGTGCAGCAACCTCGCTCATGTCCCAGCCATCTGGAAATATGAGCTTCCTACGCTCCGACAAATCCGCATAAAGGAACGTCTTGTTGGGATGGAACTTGTTGTTCTCGTCAACCGTGCCCCAGTGGATACGCTTATGCTTGTTGCGCCCACTCGTCCTGTCAGGGTCTATTACCAGCGGCTGAGTGCTGGCATACCTGTAGCCGTTGTTCAGGTGTATCTTCACCCTATAGTTTGTACTTTCTTCTGCCTGTCTTGCCATATCTGTACTGTTTTGATAGTACAAAGGTAGTACAAAATAATGAAAGAACAAACAAAAAGGCCTCTCGGAAACCATTTATTTATAATAGTTTAACAGAAAATCTCTAATTGATAGTACAAACAGGCACTAAATTGGCAATTGTAAACATCGAATGTCTCACCGAACTTGGCGACGATGTTCTTGATAGCAGTCTCGATACCAGAGGTAGTACCGTGGATTTCGAGGTCGTAAGCCGGCATCACTGCAGGAATCTCCTCCTGCCATCCGTCGAACTTCATACCCTCTTCAACAGTAGGCTCGTAAGCAGGAATAGCCTCGCCATACTTAACCTCAGCAACGTTGACAACCTCATCGTTCAGATAGTATGTCACCTTATAAGTGTTTATACTATACTGGGCGGTGA
>CALZAP010000274.1 GCA_945614335.1 uncultured Prevotella sp. | reverse complement strand
ATGAGAGCCTGTTCTTCAAGATTTTGTGGCTGTCGGCCGTTGAGTCTTTCTCTCACTTCCTGTTTCTGCTCCTCGATGATGCGTCGTGCCTCGTCGGGTGTGGTAATGTTCCACATCCTTGCGAAGGTGTTCATGTTGAAGGGCAGGTTGTACAGTCTGCCGTGGTATTTTGCGAGGGGTGAGTTGGTGTATCTGTTGAAGGGCACGATGGAGTTGACGAAGTCCCACACCTTCTTGTTTGAGGTATGGAATATATGTGCTCCATATTTATGGACGTTGATGCCCTCTATGTTTTCGCAATAGATATTGCCGCCAGCATGTGGCCTTCGGTCTATGACGAGGCATTTCTTGCCTTGGGTCGTCATCCGCCAGGCCATCATCGCTCCGTAGAGTCCGGCACCAACTATAAGGTAGTCGTATCTTTTCTCCATCTTTTTTGTCGATTTTTGGTTATTGCTTTATAAGATTGTCTTCCGAATCCTCGTATTTCTCCTTTTTATAGAAAATGCGGGTGATGCCTTTCAGTTGCACTCTTGCACGATATAAAAGGCTGCTGAAGAGGGAACCTGTGCCAAGAGTGCCGTAGCCTGTGACGGGACGAGCCTTCCTGTTATGAACGAAGGCTATGCGGCCGTATTTCTTCAGTGAGAGAGCGAGTGAGCCATCTTCGCCTCGACGGATGTCGGTACGGATTTTTTCCTTACGGGCATATTCGGCATTGAAGGCGAATGTCATTCCGCGGATGCAGAGTTCGGGACGCTTGAAATGCTGAATATATAAGAAGGTGTCGCGGATAAACTCAAACAGCCACAAACCAAAGGCTGAATGGTTGACATCGGGATAATAGCTCCAAAAACCGCCTACGCATGAAACGCCTGGTTTTATGAGCGTTTGCATCATTATGTCGAGATAATGTGGAGGATAGAAGGTGTCGGCATCGATAAAGAAATGGTATTTTCCCTTTGAGTTATCCAAGCCGCATTGACGGGCGAAACCGGGACTCTTCTTTGTCTCATTGAAATATCTTACGCCAAGAGCCTTATACACTTCCTCTGTATTGTCGGAAGAACTATTGTTTATTCCAAGTATCTCAATGGGATATTTTGATTGCAGTTCGCTCAACGACCAAAGACATGAGGCAAGCCGTTGCCCTTCGTTGTAGGCGATGACTACAACGGACACGAGGGGCTCGGGGGACTGAATTGCAGCCAGACGCTCGCGAGTTGATGCTACCAACTCGTCGGGCACCTCACTGAAGGGCTTTTCATATATCGTGAGATATTTACTGTACCATGCCATATTTCACACCTATTTTTATAATCTGTCAAACAATTCAGGAGTTCCAATGCTGTGGTTTCGACTGGAAGTTATAAGTCTTTTATTTCGCAAAATTACATAAAAATTGGAAAACGACAAAACTTTTGAGGGAAAAAATTCATTCTATCATGAAAAAAGTATGAATCAGGCTAATCTGACATAATCTACAAAGTCGAAATCGTGGCTGTGGCGCTCGTCGTGAGTATGATGCTCGCGCCACTGCTCCTGCCATCCCTGGCTGTAGTCGGGGAAGAAACAGTCGGCTGCCTCGGGGGTGTCGGACACTTCGGTGAGGCAAAGGCGGTCGGCTATGGCAATGGCCTGGGTATAGACATGGGCTCCTCCGATGATGTAAACTTCCTCGTCGGAAGAGCAATGGGACAGGGCTTCCTCGAGAGAACTGAAGCACTCGCAACCGGGCAGTTGGCTTACCGTACGGGAGAGAACTATGTTGCGACGATTTGGCAAGGCTCCCTTGGGCAAAGACTCGAAGGTGTTTCTGCCCATGACTATGGTATGGCCTGTAGTGAGAGCCTTAAAACGTTTCAAATCATCTGGGAGCCAGTATATTAGCTTATTATCGAGACCAATGGCCCTATTGGCCGCAACTGCTGCTATTATTGATATTTTCATCTTTAATTTTTTAATATTTTAATTTCCTTACACCGACACTTCTGCCTTGATATGCGGCCACGGGTCGTAGCCTTCGAGTTCAAAGTCTTCGAATTTAAAGTCGAAGATGGACTTCACGTCGGGATTGATTTTCATGCGGGGAAGTGGACGTGGAGTGCGGGTGACCTGAAGGCGTGCCTGGTCGAGATGGTTGAGATAGAGGTGGGTGTCGCCTGTGGTATGGATGAAATCGCCCGGCTCGAAACCAGTGACTTGTGCCATCATCTGGAGCAACAGGGCATAGCTGGCAATGTTGAACGGGACTCCGAGGAAGGTGTCGGCAGAACGCTGGTAGAGCTGGAGGCTGAGACGACCATTGGCCACATAAAACTGGAACATGGTGTGACACGGAGGCAAAGCCATGGAGTCTACCTCTGCCACATTCCATGCGCTCACTATCATGCGACGAGAGTCAGGATTGTGCTTCAGCTGGTCCACGACATTGGCTATCTGGTCGATGGTGCCGCCTTTGTAGTCGGGCCATGAACGCCACTGATGGCCGTATACCGGACCGAGTTCTCCGTTCTCGTCGGCCCACTCGTTCCATATCCTCACCCCATGCTCCTGAAGATAGCGCACATTGGTGTCGCCATTGAGGAACCAGAGCAGTTCGTAGATTATCGACTTCAGATGGAGCTTCTTTGTTGTCAACAGCGGAAAGCCGTCGGCAAGGTTGAACCTCATCTGGTTTCCAAATACACTCAGCGTGCCGGTGCCTGTACGGTCGCCTTTCTGCACGCCCTCTGTAAGTATTCTATTGAGTAGATCTATATATTGTTTCATATCTTGCTTGACTTTATTCTCCATTCCTGTGGATAGAGATTGTTTGAACGATTGCCTATATTTTTTACGAAACCGAGCGCATGGCCTTCATGTGTGATGAGCACATAGCCTTTTGGCATGTCGGCAGGAAGGACTATCGCATCGCGACGAAGATAGGCGAGCGAGGTGGCAAGGTCGGCTTCGCATGTGGGGAAGAGTTGCTTGTCGAGAATGTCGGAAAGGGCAAGCTCTAT
>CALZAP010000273.1 GCA_945614335.1 uncultured Prevotella sp. | reverse complement strand
GTCCTACCGTCAGCCATCGTGTGATAGGCTGCAGTGTGATGCCGTACGGAGTGGCCGACAAGTCGAAGGCCTATGACGTGAAGTTCAATGCCCGCAGTGCCGCCGCCAATCTCTCGTTTGCCGACGACGGCCGCCTGCTCTCTGTCAACGCCACTCCAACAGCCGACCCGGTGTTCAAGCCCTTCGTGGCCTCACCCAAGCCCCAGCCTCTCAATCCGCGCGACTATATGAGCCAGGAGATACTTGCGGCGGGAAGCACTGCCAAGATGGCTGAGCTCACGGCACGTGAGATTTACGACATACGCGACAGCAAGAACGCTCTCAACCGTGGCGAGGCTGACTTCATGCCGAAAGACGGAGAACAGCTGCGCATCATGCTCGACAACCTCAACACGCAGGACCGCACTTTGTCAAGCCTCTTCGTCGGCACCGTGAGCAAAGACACTGCCGAAGTGGTCTTCACGCTATGTCCCGAGGCTGAAGTGAACCGCCAGGTGCTGTTCCGCCTGTCGCGACAGTTGGGTGTGGTGGATGCCGACGACCTTGCCGGTAGACCTTATTATATTAATATAAAAGACCTGAAGACGACACCTGAGACAGCTCCCGACGACGGAAAGAAGAAGAAGGAACGCGAAGACGGCATCTATGTAAACGTTCCGGGCAAGATTCAGGTGGAGATATTGAATGGCAACGAACCAATAGCCGACGCGGAATTCCCCGCCGGACAGTTTGGTCATGTGGAGCTCCTCAGCGGCGACTTGTTCAACAAGCGCTTCACCACCCACCTCTGGCTCAACCCCGTCACAGGAGCCGTGGAGAAACTTGAGGCAGAACAGCCGAAATAGTTTTTTAGTTGACGAGTTGACAAGTTGACAAGTTGACGAGTTTATAGATTGCTTAACATCGTCTTGAGGTTTTCCTCGTTTACGCACACACGCATGAACGCCGTGTTGAGGTCGGTCTCGTCCGACATGTCCACCACATGCGAGTGCAACAGGCACTGAAGCGAGTCGAGAAGCAGGCGGAAAAGGTATATCTGGTTGTTGCCCGAAGGCTGTGCCTTCGCCACCTCCCTGCCGGTATGAAACGCCTGCGTCACCACCTTCGTCACCAGTCTCACCTCCCGTTCCTTGTGCCCCTCTGCGTCCTCAAGGTATCCTTCCGGGAAACCGGCGAAGAAGTCGGCCGCAGTCATCACCTTTCCCGACAGCAGTGCCGAGAAGTTCCTGCGGTATTCTGTCACCATGTCCTCGTGGGCCTCTTCCGTTCTACACACATGCCGGAAGAGGTCCACGGGCGTTTTCAAAGTCGGCGCCACTTCCGGCGACTTCAGTATGTCGATGAGCTCTTCCGCCGTGTCGTAGTGAAGCATGGCAAGCGGATTGAACATTATGTCGAAGAAGTGTTTCGATATCTCCTCATAGTGTTCGAGCATCGTCTTTTTCACTATCTGTGGAGTCATCTCCACCGTTCCGCCCTCCCTTTCGGCTTCTGCCGACAAAATGCCCTCGGCAAAAGCGGCAAAGAAGGCGCGTATCATTGCTGGTTGCGCATTTCTCATATCCTTGTCTCCTTTATTTTTTTTGCAAAGTTAAGAAAAATAATCCGTTTAGCCTATTGTTTTGCCATTTATTTGACTGATAAGTTAATTATGCTTAAATTTCTGTTTGTAAAGTGAAATTAATACACTTAATACTGCAGGCGTATGCGAATATTTTGTATCTTTGCCCCGTCTTGTCGAGGTCTGCTGTGTTTTGGAACCGCAACACATCGCACATGGAGATGTCGGCACGACAAAATCCTTACCAACAAACAGTTGTCCAGGAATCTACTAAACATTTTGATTACTAACTATCGTTGCGGAATTTCGAACTAAAAACAAAAAGACATGAGAAAATTTTTAATGATGTCATTGCTTGCGATGATTTCACTCATCGTGAATGCAGGTGAAAACGATTTGCTTTGGGACTACACCAATGCAAACATTCCTACCAAGGGTCCTGACAACGGACTTTATTATGCAGCTTACGTGAACGATGCTGCCGGCACAAAACTCGGTCTCCATGGCGTAAAGCTCAACTCTACGGGCTATGCTTACTTCGAGAAGGCTGCCGTGGCCGGTAAGCTGAAGCTCGTGATCAGCAGACGTGGGGACACGAATGATTTCCAGGTGGATGTCTGTCATGGCTCCATGGTTGACGGTAAACCGGAAAAGGGAAATCTGATTGCCACTTCTGATGTGGCTAATGGTCCTCAAGAAGTTGTTATCGACCTCGACGAGACTGTTACGGGAGTGTATATCTGCCGCAAGACTTCTGCAGAAGGTGTGCTCTGCAAGGTGCAGTTCACCGAAAATGTAGCCCGCACCTTCAAGGACTTTGAGCTTAACTTTGTAAAATGCACTGAGCTGCCTGCTACTCCCGAAGGCGTGACAGAACTGAAGGGTAAGCCACGCGGTGACGACCACGGTCTCGACAATTTTGAAATGACTCTCAATGTTGACGGTCCTGTGAAGTTCTCTATTGGCGGATGCCGTTTTTCCAATACCAAGGCTTTTGTTAAGAATGGCGAGACAACACTTGCTGAGATAGATGTGAAGACTGCAAAATGTTATCATGAAGACGGCAGTGTTGCCACATGGATATACAACTCAATGGAGCCTGCCACGCTCACCATCGTGGGCGGACAATACACTCCGTATATCAAGGCTGAGGCTTGCGAGTATGTAGCCGATGTGAAAGTCACTTATTACGACAACAACGGCAATAAGCTCGGAGAGGAAAGTGTTAAGCCAGGTTCTGCCTTTGCTCCGAAATATACTATAAGCGACATTCCCGAAGGCATGGCCTTCCGCGGATGGTTCACCAATGCCGGTATTAAGGTGAAAGAGGGACAGACCATTGATGCTGATGTCAATCTCACCGCCAAGGTGACTGCCATAGAGAAGGCTATGACCGGTACACACTACGACTACGACCTTACACAACCTTCATGGTATCAGGAAGA
>CALZAP010000272.1 GCA_945614335.1 uncultured Prevotella sp. | reverse complement strand
TGATGGTTCTTCCATCAGCCAACGAAATTGTTTTCGTAATTACGTTCATCTAAAAAATTTAACTTATTGTTTAGTTACATCAAAAATCGCACAAAAGTACTAATAATAAATGTAATAACACAATCTTTTCCCACATTTCTTCTTCTTTTTGTATTTTTTTATGAAATCGGCTTGTTTTCACCGTCAGAGAATCGAAATGCTAACGTTTTATAATTTTTCATGGGAATAAGGCGACATCTCAGCTATAATTCGTACTTTTGCAAACAATTTACACATTAAATAGTAATATGAAACATACTAACTTACACCTAATTTCGCTGACTGCCGCACTGGCAGTCGGAACAGTGGCTATGGCACAAAGTCCCAACCACAAAGAAGAGAGAAAAGCGGTTTTCGTAACTGAAAAACCCATGGTACACGACCCCGTGATGGCGGAGGAAGACGGCACATACCACATCTTTGCCACCGGCATGGGCATCCAGCGGATGACATCGGAAGACAGGAAACAATGGACCGTGACCTCCGCTCCCGTGATGACCGTCATACCGAAATGGACACACGACTCGGTGCCTGGCTTCGACAAGCACGTATGGGCTCCCGACATCATCAAGTGGCACGGAAAATGGTGGCTCGCCTACAGCTGCTCCACCTTCGGCAAAAACGGCTCGGCCATCGGTCTGCTCTCAGCAGAAAAACTCTCGTCGCCAATATGGAACGACGAGGGATGCATTGTCACGTCACGTGAGAACCGCGACAACTGGAACGCCATCGACCCAAACTTCGTCGTAGACGACAACGACACGCCCTGGCTCGTATGGGGCTCGTTCTGGGACGGAATACAACTTGCCAAGCTCGACACCACCATGCACATTGCCAAAGGCGAAAAGCCTCGCACCATAGCCCGCCGCCATGCCCCCGGCACCACGACCGCCGAACCCAACCCCACCTCGACACATGCCGGCACCAACGCCATAGAAGCGCCGTTTATCTTGAAACACGACGGCTACTATTACCTCTTCGTGTCATGGGACTACTGTTGTCGCGGCAGCAAGAGCAACTACCGCGTGGCTGTGGGCCGCAGCAAGAGCGTTGAAGGCCCATATCTCGACAAAGCAGGCAAAGACATGAGCCTCGGTGGCGGCACACTGTTTATCGAGGGCGACAAGAAAAACTATGAAGCCGCAGGCCACTGCGCCGCCTACTCCATCAACGGCCAAGACATCTTCATCTGCCACGGCTACAGCACAGAACTCAAAGGAGCTCCCGTGCTAATACAGCGCACCATCAACTGGAGCAGCGACGGATGGCCGTCACTCTAACTTCCCACTATTAAAAGAATAACCACCTCTGGATGCCGTATACAAGCATACCCGACAGATAGCCCACAAGCACTATCCACGAGATCCTCTTCATGTACCATCCGAAGGTAATCTTCTCAAGACCCATCACCACCACGCCGGCGGCACTGCCCACGATGAGCATCGAACCGCCCACACCGGCACAATAGGCAAGAAGTTGCCAGAAGATGCCGTCCATGGCAAAGTCGCCGGCTGACGCCACGGGATACATTCCCATACATCCTGCCACCAACGGCACATTGTCCACAATACTCGACAACACACCGATGATGCCGGTTATCAGGTAATGATTGCCGTCAAACACCTTGTTCAGTCCGTCGCCAAGAAGCTCAAGCGCTCCGATGGTCTCAAGACATGCCACAGCCATCAATATTCCGAGGAAGAAAAGTATTGTACCCATGTCTATGCGCGAGAGCATGTTGGTCACACGCTTCTGCATGCCGCCCTTCTCCTCCTCGCCCGACAGGCGCGAATAGAACACCTCGGTCACTGTCCACAGCACTCCAAGCACGAGCAATATGCCCATAAACGGAGGCAGATGGGTGATGGTCTTGAACACCGGCACAAATATCAGTCCGCCAACGCCAAGGAAAAACACCGTCTTGCGCTGCACCTCGGTCAGATGGTCCTGCACACGCTCGTTCTCGCCGAAGTCCTTCACCTCCATCTTCCCCTCCAAGCTCAGCGAGAGAACATAAGCAGGCACCAGCATCGACACCACCGAAGGCAGAAACACCTCCATTATCACTCCCGCAGCCGACAGCAATCCCTTGTTCCACAGCATGATAGTTGTCACGTCGCCTATAGGGGAGAATGCTCCGCCAGAGTTGGCTGAGATAATCACGAGAGCTGCATATATAAGGCGGTCTTCACGGTTTTCTACCAGTTTCCTGAGTATCATTATCATAACGATGCTCGTGGTAAGGTTGTCGAGAACGGCGGAAAGGACAAACGTCATGAACGCGATTCTCCACAGCAGTTTTTTCTTAGTGCGCGTCTTCTGCGTGTCTCTCACAAAGTTAAAACCTCCGTTCTGGTCAACAAGTTCCACAATGGTCATCGCTCCCATCAGGAAGAACAGCGTGGTGGCTGTGCTGCCCAGATGACGTTCCATCACCTCAGCCACGGCAAGAGCCTTTCCGCTCTCCGCAATACCAGGAATATACTGTGCCGGATCAATCATAAATAAGGTCCAGCACAACACAAACATCAGCAGGGCTATGGCGGCCTTGTTGATTTTCGTAACGCTCTCAATAGCTATAAAGAAATAGCCAAGGCAGAAGACTGTAACGATAATGATACTTAGAGTAGTCATATTGCTTTGTAATAGATAATAGATTTTAATTGTTGTTGATATTTTTATGCGGCTGCAAAGTTACGACAATTTCATCATATCGCAAAGAAAAAATCGGATTTTTATTTTGTATTTCGCTCAACTTGCACTACCTTTTAATAAGGTAGGCTGCATCTCAACAATAAAAATAAAAGTTTTAAAACATCTGTCACTGTCACCCAAATCAGTAACCACCTGTCTATCAAGACGTTGACAATTCCTCACGGTGACAGATGTTCTGAAAATAGGGCTAAGACCGCATCGTCATAGTGCTTCTTGGTGAAAAATGTGGTGCTTTTTTATCACTTTTTTTGCATTTCT
>CALZAP010000271.1 GCA_945614335.1 uncultured Prevotella sp. | reverse complement strand
GAGAAGAAATCCTTTTGGCAGTTGCTTAATGTTGTTTTCGTATTTATGTACCCTATAGTTAAAGCCAGGTACATCCATCACTTGAGCGAATCCCGACTTCAGAGCTTTTTCTGCCTTGTCCATTCCCTGTGTCACAGGTCTCGATGGGTCGAGTTTATGACAGATGTCTTGCAGGTGGCGTGAAATCTCGACACCCTCTTTCGACCATTGTTCCGGAATTTCGTTTCCTATGCTCCACATTATGATGGAAGGATGGTTTCGGTGGTGACACACGAGGTTTGCGATGTCACGGTCAGCCCATTCCTTGAAATATTTGGCGTATCCGTTTTTACATTTTGGATAAATCCACATGTCGAAGCTTTCAGCCATGACCATCATTCCGAGAGAGTCACAAAGTTCCATCTGCATGGTTGAAGGCATGTTGTGGGCGGTGCGAATGGCGTCACATCCCATTTCCTTCATGGTCTTTATCTGCCTTATGAGCGCAGCCTTGTTTTCTGCTGCACCAAGCGGGCCGAGGTCGTGGTGGAGGCATACACCTTTAATTTTTCTTGTTTTACCGTTGAGTTGGAATCCGCCTTCTTTTGTCACGCTTATCGTACGTATGCCGACCTTGTGTATTTCCTCGTCGAGTATCTTTCCGTTTGAAGAATGTGTAAGCCTGACTTTGTAGAGGTAAGGAGACTCGGGCGACCAGAGATGCGGATTGTTTACGTTAAGCTGCATCACAACATTGCCGTTGTCGCCAGTTGTAGACGATGCCGTAGCTACGATTTTGCCCTCTGCATCCATCATCTCAGCCTTTGTTGTTCCTTTCTGTCCTGACACTTGCGCCAAAAGTTCGAGAGTGGCTTTTTCGGCGGAGGCCTGGATGGTGCGTATGTATGTCTGCCAAGTGTTGAAGCGTGTGTCGCCAGTGAGCAGGAGTTTTACAGGTCTGTATAGTCCGCCTCCGGGATACCACCTGCTGCTTTCCTCCACGTTGTTCAGCGACACCTCAATGTCAATTGTCGTTAAGTCCTTAACAGGGAAGTCCACGTTGAAGGCATTATATCCATATGGCCAATAAGCCATTTCTTTTCCGTTTATCCTTACATGGGCGTTGCTCATGGCACCGTCTATCATAAGGGTGGCGCGAGTATATCCGTCAGGTATATCCAGTAACTCCACCGTGGTTCGGTAATGTCCCTCACCAATCCACGGCAGGGCTCCCGAACGCCCAGACTTTTCCGTTTTTTCCTTTTCGCCGTTTTGTTCAATGGCAACCCATTGCAAGTCCCACTTCTTGTCGAAAGGTCCGGCAATGGCCCAGTCGTGTGGAACGCTTACTTCAGTCCATTGTTTCAAGTCGCGTGAGAACTCCCATCCGTTGTCGAGTTCTATGACACGCCTTTCTTGTGCATTAGCCATGGCAGCCATAGCCAAAGCCATAATAGTCAGTTTGTTACGCATAATAATATGATTGTCTATAGATAAACGTCTTCGTATACGGGCGTTTTCTTTTTCTTCTTCTCCGTTGCTTCCGAGTTGTTGCCTTCTTGGTGACTCTCGTTCACTTGCGGAGCAGTTTGTGGGTCGCCTGTAGGTGCGTCTTTCTTTTCTATCACGTTACCGTTTTCGTCGAGGATTACGTGTTGCTCCGTGACTACTTCCGTGCTGTCGACAAGTGTTGAGTCGTCGTCTTTCTTGCGCCAATAGCTTGAGCAGTTGTAGTCTTCGTAAGCTATGTCGTCCTTTGGCTTCCCGAACTTTCCGTGATACTGTTTCATGTTGGGGTCGTCGAGCACGGCTTGGAAGAAATATCCGCAAATGGGCAGTGCAGTTCGACTTCCCTGGCCGAGAGCTCCAGTACGGAAGTGAATGCACCTGTATTCTCCTCCTACCCATGCACCTGCAACAAGGTTAGGACTAACACCAACGAACCAAGCGTCAGAGTGGTTGTTAGAAGTTCCGGTCTTTCCTCCGAATTCCGTATCAGGATGTTTTCCCACATATCCCCACAGGCTTTGGCTTGTTCCTCCCGGTTCTCTCATTCCTCCCATGAGCATTTGCTGCATAAGGAATGCGCTGCGGTAAGGTATAGCCTGCTTTTGTTCTTTTGGAGCCGTGTACACCTCGTTACCGTCTCGGTCGAGTATGTGTGTCACGAGCACCGGTTCGTGCATCATTCCGTCGTTAGCCACTGTGCTGTATGCGTTCACGAGTTCAAGCAGGTTTACGTCGCTTGCTCCGAGTGCCAGCGATGGAGTGTTGTCGAGCTTGCTCTTTATGCCCATGGCGTTGGCGGTCTCGATAATGTTGTTGATGCCCATTTCCTGTCCGAGTTTCACCGCTATGGAGTTGATGCTTTGTGCAAAGGCTCCTTTGAGTGGAATGGTGTCACCGGTGAAATATCCGTTGGCATTTGTAGGACACCAGTTCACCTCTTTTTTCTTTTGCGCGTCATATACTTTCATGCTGATGAACTCGTCCCTTCTCCTGTCGCAAGGAGTGAGGCCCTGGTTCATGGCTTCTGTATATACAAAGAGCTTGAAGGTTGAGCCAGGCTGTCTCATGGCCGTCACTTTGTCGTATTTCCACGACTTGAAGTCAATGTCGCCCACCCATGCCTTCACATGTCCGTTATGTGGGTCCATGGCCACGAATCCGCAGTGCATGAATCTCACCATATATCTTATTGAGTCCATCGACGACATGGTCATTTCCACCGTGCCCTTTTCGTAGTCAAACAGTTTTACCTTGTGAGGCTTGTTCATATAGTAGTCAATGGAATCCTGGTTTCCTTCGAATCTTTGCTTAAGTTCCTTGTAGCAAGGCTGCCTTTGAGCAATGCCTTCAATGAACCCTTCAATCTCCTGGTGTCTTTCATCTTGCCATGGATTGGTCTTTCCCCAGTGGTTGTTGAAGTTTTTCTGTACCACAGCCATCTGTTTCAATGCAGCCTGCTCGGCATATTTCTGCATTTTTGTGTCTATCGTGGTATAAATCTTCAGTCCGCTTGCATCGAGGTCAAATCCGTTTTCATCGCACCAAGAC
>CALZAP010000270.1 GCA_945614335.1 uncultured Prevotella sp. | reverse complement strand
GGCAAACCATCGCTTTTCATAGAATTCGCTGTAGTTGGGCAGGTAAGTCTTGGGAATAATGCCAAGGACCGTGCCTTGCTGAATGACCACGGCGCAGTTGAGGAGCAAGCCATCCACTGCCACCGGCATTCCCACGATGGAGATGATGTCCATCTTGCGGGTGTCGTTGAGAAGTGAGATGAGCGATTCCTCGGCACGACGGAGCAGTATGTCTGAACGAAACAAGTCCTGACATGTATATCCCGTGACGGAGAGTTCGGGGAAGACGATTATCTCCACTCCGCGCTCTTCGGCGTCGGCAATCATTTTCGACATCTCTGCGACGTTGTAGTCGGTGTCGGCCACCTTTACGCTTGGTATTGCGGCGGCAACAGTAGCATATCCGTATTTCATATTCTTTTTATTTTATCGTTACTTGTGTGGCGCCATATCCGTATTCTTGGAATGACGCGTCCTGATAGGGCATATTTTTGAAGCGATAGCGCAACTCGTGGATGACTGCCTGACGAAGCACACCCTCGCCCTTGCCGTGGATGAACACTATCTTGCGCCCTTTCTGATTCTTGTATTCGAAGATGGTGTTGCGCATTTTCTCCAACTGATAGTTGAGGATATCTGAATTGGTCATTCCAGCGGTGGAGTCGAGTAGGGCATTGATATGCAAATCCACAACGATGGGCGCGTCTTTGTCGTCCTTGGGTTTGGGAGCATGCGACACGGGACGCTGCATATCTGCCTTCACCTTCTGCATCATCTCTTTCTTTAATGCCTTGGCATCAAGTACCAGAGGACGAGGCAGTTGGTCGTTCTCGACGATGGTGTGAATAAGAGCCGGTTGCTCGAAGAAATCATTCTCCTCGAAGGTGTGGAGTTTGTAGAACTTCACCGGGTCGATACGGAATTCGGAGTCGATGACGGGTTTCTTTAGAAAGGGCTTTTTGCGCTTATAGGCAAGGAGTTGTACTGTGATATGCTCCATTGCGGCGAGGTCTTCGCGACCGAACTCCTCGATGAAGAGTTTGGTGTTTGGGTCGATTTCACCGGTGGAACGGAGTGTCCAACTGTTGCCTTCGGCAGTCATATATGTGTAATGCATATAGTAGTTGCTGTCGTTGACGATGTATGTCTCGAATCGCGACGAGGTGATGGCCTTCACGTCCATTGGCACGAAGGCGATATAGGCATTTAGTTTGTCGCCACCACGGCGCTCCTCTGCGGGTGCCTTGAACGTAATGGGGCGGTCTGCGGGATCGTAGTCGAAGTCGTCGTCGGGTATTTCGATACCTTTTTTCTGCACCTTTCCTGCCACTATCTTCGACGTGTTGTAGTCCTCGTCGTCGTTCACCACCACAACGTCATTAATAGGTGTAGGAATCTGGAAGCCGTCCTCATCCTCCACCAACACTATATTGTTTCCCTGGAAGCCGGCGACAATACCGCCGCCCACTTCGCTCACGAATTTTACTTTATCTCCTTTTTTCATAATCTTATTTTTTTATTTAAACACAGAGTCACGGAGTTAATTTTTTAACACAAAGACACGAAGAAACAAAGATTTATTCGTTATCTGAAGAAACCAAGAGCAGCAAAGCTGCTTACAAAGTCCACAAAGTATTCACTACCGCAAGGATTTGTGGCGACTTTTAAGTCGCTTGTTATCTTTGTATCCAAAGAAAACTTCGTTCCTTTGTGTCTTTGTGTTTATATATTATGACTCTGTGTATAATTTAATTCTTAATTTTTAATTCTTCAAAAGGCAGCAGTCTCCATAGCTCAGGAACCTGAAGCCGTGGCCTAAGGCATAGTCGTAAATCCTGCGCCAATCGCCTTTGACAAAGGCACTCACCAACAGTAGTAATGTGCTCTGCGGCTGGTGAAAATTGGTGACGAGTGTGTCAACTATACGATATTCAAAGCCAGGGGCTATGATTATCTGAGTGGATGTATGGATAGCCTTGCGCCCATTTCGCTCCATATATGACTGAAGCTCGCGCAGGGCATCAAGAGTGGGCAGAGGCTCACCGCCCTCGGCGGCAATACGCTCGGCATACTCGTATGGCTCCCATTGACACACGTGCAGTTCCTCCTCTGAAAGATCGGGATTGGCATGGAGCTTCAAGCCCATGTAATACAGACTTTCGAGGGTGCGCACGCTCGTTGTTCCAACGGCGATGGTCTTTCCGCCGTGGGCTATAAGCTTGTCAATGGTATGTAGGCTGACAGAGATATATTCGGTGTGCATCTCGTGGTCGGCAATCTCCTCGCTCTTGACAGGCTTGAACGTACCGGCTCCAACGTGCAGGGTAAGTTCCTCGCGGTCGATGCCGTGGGCATCGAGGTCGGCAAGCACCGAGTCGGTGAAGTGCAGTCCTGCCGTAGGCGCAGCCACCGAACCCTTAATCTTGGAATAAACGGTTTGGTAGGTTGTCTTGTCGCTCTCCTGGGTCTCGCGGTTGAGATAGGGAGGGATGGGCAGTTCTCCCGCGGCATCAAGGATCTCGGCAAAGGAGACCTCGCTGTTGTCCCATGAGAAGTCAATCCAATGGCTGGTGCGCTCCTCACGGATACGTGAAACAGACAGACAAACCGGTTTGCCGTCAATATCAAACTGTCGGTGCAGCGCGCCCTCCTTCCATTTCTTCAGGTTGCCCACAAGACAATGCCACGCACAATGACCTTTGGTCTGGAACATCAGCTCATAATCCACAGGATCGGCAGGCTCAAGCAGGAACACCTCTATCAAGGCTCCAGTCTCCTTGCGGAAGTGCATGCGCGCCTGTATCACCTTGGTGTTGTTAAACACCATCATGGCCCCTTTGGGCAGATGCGACGGCAGGTTGTAGAACACATTCTCACTGATGTCCCCACTGTTATAGACAAGCAGTTTGGAGTGGTCGCGCCGCGCAAGCGGAAACTTTGCAATCCGCTCGTCGGGCAGCGGATAATTGTAGTCGGATATATGTATATTTTTTGTATTCATATTTTTATTTTATTATTTTTTTGGGGGGGGGAGTTAATGGAGTTGAAAGGAGTTGAAAGGAGTTAAAG
>CALZAP010000269.1 GCA_945614335.1 uncultured Prevotella sp. | reverse complement strand
GCTCACCTGGTTCCAGCGTTTCTTTGCGATGAAGATATCTACGGAGAAGAGCAGTTCGTTGCATGTCACCTGCTTGATGTGTTCCTTTGCGTCGCCGGCAGCGGTGACGTTGCCTCTCAGAGGCTGATAGACATCGGGCGAGATGCGGTTGACACGAATCTGGTCGAGAGCCTCCATGGCAGCATCGATGTTTCCTTTGTGGAATTCGCACTCTGCCACCACGAGATACATCTGCGGCGAGCGCAGTCCTCCGTCGTTCCAGTAGGAGTTGAGGTCGAATGTCACAAACCAACCTGCTTCGCCAATATACATTTGGGCGAAATCCATAAGGTTGTCGTACATCAAGTTGGCGTTACCGATTTTATTGTAAGCATGGCCGTTTTCAAGGTAAGCCCATGATTCAGGAGTGTAGCTGTCGAAGTTCTCAAAATAAGGGTTAAGGAAATAATCTTCGTCGGTGCCTTTCTGTCCGCGGTCGATTATCTCGTATGTGCCTCCCAGCATATATCCAGTCATGGTGCCTTTATAATGGGTGTTGTAGTCGTTAACAACGCCGTTGATGGCAAGAGCCTCCTTTGCAGCGGCTTCCGCCTCGTCCCAACGCTGCATGCTCAGCAGAGCCTGTGCTTTCACTGCATAAGGACAAGCCTTGTTCATGCGCATTTTGTTGACAGCCATAGGAGCGAGTCCGTTGGTTTCTATTGCCAAGTCACAGTCGGCTATGATTCTGTCATACACTTCCTGCACTGTGCTCTTTGGCTGCGGAGTCTGGATGTCTGTCTCCTCGGTCATGATTATGATGCCAGGGTCGTTGGCAGCCGATGCAGGGTTGTATGCCTTGGCGAACTTGTTTACAAGCTTGTAGTAAGCCCACGCCCTTAGAGTCAGAGCTTCCGACTTCAAAGCTTTCTTTTTGGCATCATCTCCAGTGGCTGTTTCCATCTGTTTAAGAATGGGATTGGATATTTTGCCTATTATTCCATAGTAGTATGTATAGTCGTTGTCGCTTGCTGTCAGCTCCGCCATTTTATCGAGATTTGCCTCGTCGTATGTCCACATGATGACATTTCTCGACTTTGTAGGTTTTGATATTTCGTTTATTAATGGCGATAAGGCATAGACCATATCTCCTGCCATTATCCTCATGTCAGAATTGCCACCTTCGTATTCATGGTTGAGCAGCATTTCAAGTTGGTCGGTGGTGGAGAGCAGGTTTTTCCCCTTGGGCTGCACATCGGTGAAGTCCTCGCACGAAGTGAAGGTGAGAGCGGCACCAGCCATTGCTGCGTACAGTATTTTGTTTATTTTCATAATTGTCTGTCGTTAAAAGTTTACGTTAAGTCCGAAAATGTAGGAACTTGGGTTGCGTATGCCGAGTGTCTCAGGGTCAACGCCCACGTCGTTCTTCACCCAAAGAGCCTTCGGATTATCTATCTGGAAGCGCAGTGTTAGGCGGTTCATGCCAAGTTTCTTTATCCACTGGCTTGGGAAGTCGTAGCCAAGCACGATGTTGCGGATCTTAAGGAAGTCGGCATCGTGGACATAGACATTGCCGTAGAGCGGTTCTGAACCAAGAACGTTAGAGCCGTAACGTCCGATACCCGGTGTGTTTGTAGGATTCTCTGGTGTCCATGCGTTGAGGAAATAGCTTGCTATGGCTGTTGTGGGCACTCCGTGTGTCTCGTTTTCCTGAAGCACGCGCATCTTGTGACCGCCATAATAAGCCATGAGGACGCTAACCGAGAAACCGTTCCAGCGCACGCTGTTGTCCATTCCCATAATGACCTTTGGCTCTGCCTGACCTGAGTATTCCATAATGTCAACGCTGCTGCTTGACGCTGTATGTTTCTTGTTGTCATCCTCAACATACCATAGAGTCTGTCCCTGCTCGCCCGGCTGGTCGCTGATTCCCGCGAAGCGGTATGACCACATGGCGCTTGAGGCATAGCCCTCGACATAGGGATTTGAGATGAGCTGGTAGGCTCTGGTTGACGGATTCTCCACGCTTGTCACCTTGTTGCTGTTGTGCGAGAAGGTGAAGTTGGTGGTCCATGCCCAGTCCTTGCGTGTGTTGGCGCGGAACCAGTCGTAGGTCAGCTGCAGCTCTATACCTCTGTTGCGCATCGACGCCATGTTGACGAACATCGACGTGAAGCCTGTCGTCGGGTCGAGTGTCATGTTAGAGAAGATGTCCTTGCCTTCCTTTATATAATAGTCGAGTGCGCCGCGCAGGCGGTTGTTGAAGAACGAATAGTCGATACCGATGTTCGTCGTTCGGCTCTGCTCCCATTTCAGGTTGGGGTTGGCAGGGCTTTCTATCTCGCCCATAGGCAGGTTGGTGTCTGCGTTGAGCTGGCCCGATGTGGCGGTCATGTAGCTCGTCGCTCCCTGATAGATGTTGCCCGTCACACCGTAGCTGACACGCAGCTTGAGGAAGTTTATCCACTTCAGCTCTTCCATGAACTTCTCGTTGTGGATGAGCCAGCCGGCACCTACCGACCACAGCGGCTTGCCGCGGAACTTGGCGTTCAGTCCATACACGTCGGCATAGTCCTTACGGAACGAGCCGAATGCGTTGTACTTGCTGTCGTAAGTGTAGGTGGCGTTGAAATATCCCGACGCGTATTTGTGGTGCGTGTCGGTGACAACGCCCATCGCATCGCGGATGTAGGGGTTGAAGACAAACTGCTGTGCTGGGTAGCCGCCTGATGCCGCGAAGAAGTACGGCGAGTTGGTCATCGTGCTCATCGTGCCGAAATCGACGGTGTGTGTCGCGCTCGACTGCAGCTGGTCGTCATAGCCGAGGGCGAGAGCCTTGCTGCCGTTGAGCTTTGTCTCGCGGAACTCCAGACCTGCCAGTGCGTTGATTTCGTGCTTGCCGAAAGACTTGACGTAGTTCAGCTGTCCGCGGGCTGTCCAGTAGCGTCCGTCGGTGTTCGTGCTCTGCAGATAGCCGCCCGTCGAAGGTACCATCGTCGAGAAGTTTCCGTCGGCATCGACAGAGCCGTAGGCGTTGCGCATGGTGCGCATGAGGTGGCTGTCCTGTGTGGCATACC